>CALUJT010000033.1 GCA_944321005.1 uncultured Atopobiaceae bacterium
GCCCACTAGGGAAGGAGAGCCTAACCCATGCAGAAAAGAGCTTTGACGCGTCGGTCGTTCCTCGGGCTCTCGGGCGCCGTGGCCGCAGGGCTTGCGCTCACGGGCTGCGAGGGTGAGCGGTCCGACGGCAGGACCGAGGTCGAGTTCGTCTCGTACAAGCGCGAGGCGGTGAGCATCTTCGAGGCGCTCATGGCCGAGTTCAACGAGACCAACGACCACATCTACCTCAACTTCACGAGCCCCAACGACGCCGTCACCATCATGAAGACGCGCTTCGTCCGCGAGGACTACCCCGACGTCGTGGCCATCGGCGGCGACGCCTCCTACGCCGACTTCGTGGACTCCAACATCCTGGCAGACGTCTCCGAGTACCCCGGCATGGCCAAGGTGCAGCCTGCCTACCAGGAGATCATGAAGAGCGTCACCTACGTCCCCATGGACGGCATCTACGGCGTGCCCTACATCGCCAACGCCGCGGGCATGCTCTACAACAAGGACATGTTCGCCGAGAAGGGCTGGGACATCCCTGAGACCTGGGACGAGTTCATCGACCTCTGCGAAGAGATCAAGGCAGAGGGCGAGGTCCTTCCGCTCTACCTGGGCTTCCTCGACACCTGGACGATTCTCTCGCCCTGGAACTCCATGCTCGTGGAGCTCGTCCCGTCCGATCACATCCGTAAGGTCAACGCGGGCGAGGCCAAGTTCGCCGACTACTACCGCGAGCCCGCCGAGAAGCTCCTCAAGCTCCTCGAGTACGCCGAGGACGGCCCCATGGCCTACAGCTACGAGGATGCCTGCACCGCCTTCGCCCGCGGCCAGTCCGCGATGTTCCCCTGCGGCTCCTTCGCCGTGCCGCAGATCCTGGGCGCCAACCCCGAGATGAACATCGGCCTCTTTGCCATGCCGGCGTGCGACAACCCGGACGACCGCATCATCGTCTCCGGCGTGGACCTCTGCTGGAACATGACCGTGGCCAACGAGGACCATCGCGAAGAGATCTACGAGGTCATCGACTTCCTCAACGAGCCGGAAAACCTCCAGACCTACTGCGACGACCAGAAGGCCATCCCCTGCATCGAGGGCGACTTCACGCTCGACCCGCTCTTCGACGACATCCAGAGCTTCCTGGACGAGGGCAAGGTCATCGACTACCCCGACCACTCCTATCCCTCCGGAATGGCGTGCGACGCCCAGCTCCAGGCCTTCCTCATGGACGGGGACGTGGACGCGTTTCTCGCCAACTGGGACAACCTCTGGCAGCGCTACAACAAGACGGTCATCCGCAAGTACGCGGAGTACATGGAGAACCAGGGATAAGGAGGGAAACACATGGCAAGCACCGCTGTATCAAAGGCGGGATCTGACAGGAACCGTACCTTCCTCGCAATCCTGATCCCTGTTCTGATCCTGTTCGTCGCGTTCAACACGATTCCGCTGCTCACGGGCTTCTTCTACAGCTTCACCGACTCCAAGGGCTACGGCGCGTTCGAGATCGTGGGCATCCAGAACTACATCGACCTGTTCCAGGACGCGCGCGTGGGCAACTCGTACCTGTTCACGTTCAAGATCTCCGTCGTGGCCACCATCCTGGTCAACGTGATATCGCTCACGCTGGCGATCGGCCTCTCGAGCAAGATCAAGTTCAAGAGCGCCCTGCGCGGCATCTACTTCGTGCCTCGCATCCTCGGCGGCCTCGTCGTCGGCTACGTGTTCAGCTACTTCTTCACCTACATCGTGCCCGCCATCACCGGCACGGAGTCGATGCTCGCGAGCAAGGAGTGGGCGTGGGTGGCCATCGTCGTGGTCCTCGTGTGGCAGGCCTGCGCGCAGACCACGATCATCTACATCACCGGCCTCTCCTCGGTGCCCGAGGACGTCTACGAGGCCGGCTCGCTCGACGGCGCCACCGGCTGGGACAAGTTCCGCTACCTCACGTTCCCGCTCATCATGCCGTCCATCACCACCAACATGGTGCTCGTGATGAAGGACATGCTCATGACCTTCGACCAGATCGTGGCAATGACCTCCGGCGGCCCGGCGCAGTCCACCGAGTCCATCTCGTACCTCATCTACCAGAACGGCCTCAACAACAGCCAGTTTGGCTTCCAGTGCGCCAACGCCGTGGTCTTCTTCATCGTCATCGCCGTGATCTCCATCGCCCAGACCAAGTTCCTGAACAGTAAGGAGGAGCAGCTCTAATGGCTAACAACACTGTTCCTGCCAAGGTCAAGGAGCGGGTCAACTGGCCCATCACCATCCTGCTCATCATCGGCCTCATCACCATCATCTTCCCGCTCTACATGGCCGTTGTCATCGCCTTCAAGGACCCGTCCGAGATGACCAACGACGTCGCGGGCATCCTGTCCCTGCCCTCCACGTGGTCTCTCGACAACTTCATCGAGGCCATCCAGGTCACCGACTTCGCCCACTCGTTCATGAACTCGCTCATCATCACCGTGGCCGCGGTCGTGATCTCCATCCTCGTCCACAGCCTTGCGGCGTACGCCATCGGGCGCAACATGGACTCCAAGAAGCTCTTCAAGGCGTCCTACTACTTCATCGTGGCCGGCATGTACGTTCCCTTCGCCATCCTGATGATGCCGCTCGTCAAGCAGACCGCCATCCTGCACCTGGACAACATGGTGGGCGTCATGATCCTCTACGTGGTGTTCTACATGCCCATGAACATGATGCTCTACACCGGCTACCTGAGGAACATCCCCACCGCCCTCGAGGAGGCCGCCCGCGTCGACGGCGCCTCCACCTGGACCACCTACTGGAAGGTCATCTTCCCGCTCATGAAGCCCATGCACGCCACCGTCGCCGTCATCACCGGCCTGGCCGTGTGGAACGACGTCATGACCCCGCTCGTCATCATGGGCGGCTCCGGCGTCAACACCCTGCCCCTCGCGCAGATGAACTTCCAGACCGCCTTCGCCACGAACTACAACCTGGCCTTCGCCTCCTACCTCCTGGCCATGCTCCCCATGATCATCTTCTACATCGTCGCGCAGAAGCAGATCATCGGCGGCGTCACCAACGGTGCCGTGAAGTAGCCCCCGGCCCTTCTCGACAGGGTTCGAACGTTCCCCCTGGCGCCCGGAATCCATCCATTTTGTGGTGGGTTCCGGGCGTCCCCCAGACGGCGCCACATGCGCTACACTCTGCCCGGTCTTTCACATAACGAGAGAAAGCGAGGAGCTCGATGCCCCTTTCGTACGATGCCCCCAAGCGCATCTTCACGCTCTCGACGGAGCGCACGACCTATCAGATGAAGGTGGACGAGCACGGATGCCTCCTTCACCTCTACTACGGCGCTCGAACGTCAGGGGACCTGTCCTACCTCGTCACCTACGCGGACAGGAGCGGCATGTGCGGCTGCCCGCACGACGTGGCGGACCGCACCTACTCGCTCGACGTTCTCCCGCAGGAGTACCCCTTCCAGGGCGAGGGAGACATGAGGAGCCCGCTTCTCATGGTCCGCGGGGCCGACGGCACCTTCGGGTGCGATCTGCGCTTCCGCTCCTACGAGATCCGGGAGGGCAAGTACTCGCTGCCGGGACTGCCCGCCGCCTACGCCGAGAAGGGCGACGGCGCGCAGACGCTCTCCGTCACGCTCGCGGACGACCGCCTGGGCCTCGAGGTGGAGCTCCTCTACGGCGTGCTGCCGGCCTGCGACGTCATCACCCGCGCCGCCGTCATCCGCAACGCGGGCGAGGGGCGCATCACCGTGGAGAAGGCGCAGACCGCCTGCCTCGACTTCGTGACGGGGGACTTCGACGTCATCACCTTCGACGGACGCCACGCCATGGAGCGCCGTCCTTCTCGCCACGCGGTGGGCAACGGCTCCTTCAGCGTGGGCAGCCGCCGCGGCATGTCCTCCAACCAGTACAACCCCGTGATGGTGCTCTGCGACGGCGATGCCACGGAGACCTCCGGCCGCGCCTGGTCCATGAGCTTCGTCTACAGCGGCGGCTTCCTCGCCGAGGTCGAGCGCGACCAGTACGAGCAGACCCGCATGCAGATGGGCCTGGCCTCCGACCTCTTCTCCTACCCGCTGGAGCCCGGCGAGAAGATCGTGGCGCCCGAGGTCATCATGACCTACTCCGGCGCCGGCCTCGAGCGGATCTCCCACAACCTGCACCGCTGCATCCGCGAGCGCGTCTGCCGCGGCCCCTGGCGCGACAGCCCGCGCCCCGTGCTCATCAACTCCTGGGAGGCCTGCTACTTCGACTTCACGGGCGACAAGCTCGTGGAGCTCGCCAAGAAGGCGGCCGACCTTGGGCTCGACATGCTCGTCATGGACGACGGCTGGTTCGGCGCGCGCAACGACGACCACCGCGGCCTGGGCGACTGGCAGCCTAACATGGAGAAGCTCGGCGGCACCGTGGCGGACCTCGCGCGCCGCGTGAACGAGGTGGGCCTGGGCTTTGGCATCTGGGTCGAGCCCGAGATGGTGAACGAGGACTCCGACCTCTTCCGCGCGCACCCGGACTGGGCGCTCGCCATCCCCGGCAAGGCGCCGGTGCTGGGCCGCGACCAGCTGGTGCTGGACCTCTCGCGCGCCGAGGTGCGCGACAACCTCTTCGAGCAGCTCTGCGCCGTGCTGGACCAGGGCGGCATCGACTACGTCAAGTGGGACTACAACCGCTCCATCGTGGACGTGCACTCCCGTGTGGCAACGGACCAGGGCAAGGTCCTCTACGACTACATGATCGGCCTCTACGACCTGCTCGAGCGCGTGCGCACGCGCTACCCCGAGCTCCTCATCGAGGGCTGCTCGGCGGGCGGCGGGCGCTTTGACGCCGGCATGCTCTACTACACGCCGCAGATCTGGACCTCGGACAACACGGACGCCCGCAACCGCCTGGAGATCCAGTACGGCACCTCCTTCGGCTACCCGTGCTCGGCGGTGGGCGCGCACGTCTCCGCCTGCCCCAACGAGATCACGGGCCGCACGGTGCCCCTGGGCGCGCGCGGCACGGTGGCCATGGCCGGCGGCGCCTTCGGCTACGAGCTCGACCTCATGGAGCTGAACGAGCGCGCCTGCGAGCACATCCGCACGCAGGTCAAGACCTATCGCGGCATCGAGCACCTGGTGCGCGAGGGCCTCTTCTACCGCCTCACCGACCCCAAGTACGCCGACGTTGCGGCCTGGGAGTTCGTCTCCGAGGACGGCTCCGAGGCGCTCGTGTGCGCCGTGGTCACGCGCGTGGACGGCTACGCCAAGGCCAACTACGTGGTGCCGCGCGGCCTCACGCCCGGCGCCACCTACCGCATGGTGAGCAACGGCACCGAGTTCCCCGCGGACGCCCTCATGGACATGGGCCTGCCGCTCACGGTGCCCAACTCGCCGTACGAGAACTTCATGTACCGCTTCGAGCGCGTGAGCTAGCCCTTCTTGCCTCTTGCGTTTCCCGGGGTGGGGTCCATGCGCAACCCGGACTTTCCGGCAATCCCGACCTGCGCATGGGATGGTTAAAAAGCTTTCATGCGTAGCCCCGGATTCCCAGCAGATTGCATGGGAATCCGGAGTTACGCGTTCTTCTCGGCACGCGTAACTGGGGATTTCCGGAAAGACCGAGTTGCGCATGGTGGCGGCGAGAAGGACGGGGGGCCGTCGCTGGTGCCCCCGTTCTTCTCGCCCGCTCTTCTCGCCCTGCGTCTTCCGTCCTGCGCCCGCCGTCCCGCGCCTGCCGCATCGTGCTTGCCGCCCCCGCGTCCTCCGCGCAGGCGCCTGCTGCCAGAACCCCCTGCGATTGGGCAACACCTTTGATGCGACGCGCCCCCGTGCATCAAAGGTGTTGCCCAATCGCTCGGAAAACTTGGCGAGAAGAGCCCGTATGCGGCACGGGGGACCGCCTGGGACCGACTGGGACCGGTTTCGCATCAAAGATGTTGCCCAGTCGCAGGGGATTCTCGCACGGGCAGCCTCCTCGGGAGCGCGGATGGAGCCGATTGCCCAATCGCAGGGTTTTTCGGCGCGGGCAGTGCCTCCACGCGACGTCGGTCTGGGCGAGGACTCGAGCGCTGGTCACGACGTGCGGCGGGCGAGAAGGACGGGCCCCCGGACGAGCGGGGGCGTCGTCCGGGGGCCCGGCAGGGGGCGGTGTCGGAAGCGGCTAGCGCACGACCCAGGCGGTGGCGTCAGTGGGCAGGCGGTCGCCCAGGAGCTCGGCGCTGGCGAGAAGGATCTCGCCCTCGGGCAGCTCGACGGGCGCGTCCCCGAAGTTGGTCACGCTCGTGAGCGTGCGGCCCCCCGCGCACGGACGCGCGTAGGCGATGACCTGGTCACCGTAGCCGCGGCACCACTCGAGCGAGGTGTCGCCCGTCACCGTGAGCGTCTCCGCGCGCAGGGCGAGCGCGCGGCGGTAGAACCAGAGCATGGAGCCGGCGTCGGCCTCCTCCGCGTCCACGGCGTGCTCCGCGAACCACGCGGGCTGGGGCAGGTGGGCGCGCTCGTGGTCGACCGGAGCGGAGAATCCGAAGTCTCCCGAGGGGTCGGTCGCGGCCCAGGGCAGCGGCACGCGGCACCCGTCGCGGCCCTTGATGGCGTCCCCGTGGCTGGACATGAACGCCTCGGGGTCCTCCAGCTCGCCCCAGGGGATGTCCGCGACCTCAAAGAGGCCGAGCTCCTCGCCCTGGTAGAGGTAGACCGACCCGGGAAGGCCCAGCTCCATGAGCAGGGCCGCCCGGGCGCGGCGGGTGCCCAGCGCGCGGTCCTCGAAGTAGGTCGTGCCGTCGCGGAGCAGCCAGTCGGTCACGAGCTGGTGGTGCACCGAGGAGCGCACCTGCGGCAGGCCGTAGCGCGTGGGGTGGCGCGGCATGTCGTGGTTGGAGAGGACCCACGTTGTGGTGGAGCCGGACTGCTCCGCCGCGGCGAGGCCCTTCTCGATGGCGGCGCGGAGCTCGTCGGCGAACCAGCCGGCGTTGGAGAGCTGGAAGTTGAAGACCTGCCCCAGCTCCTCGGGTGAGGCGTACATCCACTGGTGCTCGGGCACGACCCAGGCCTCCGCCACGGCAAAGCGCGCGGGCTCGTACTCGTTGAAGACCTGGCGCCACTCGCGGTAGATCTCGTGGACCTCGGGGCGGTCCCAGAGGGGGTTGTCGTCGCCGGGCTCGCCCTCGTCGGGGTCGTCCGGCCAGTCGGCGAGCGGACGGCTCTCCAGGTCCTTGGCCAGCGCGTGCGCCACGTCTATCCGGAAGCCGTCGGCCCCGCGGTCGCTCCAGAAGCGCAGCGTGCGCTTGAAGTCCTCGTGGACGTCAGGGTTCTTCCAGTTGAGGTCCGCCTGCTCGACGGCAAAGAGGTGCAGGTACCACTCGCCGTCCGCCACGCGCTCCCAGGCGGGGCCGCCAAAGGTCGACTTCCAGCCGTTGGGGGGCAGCTCGCCGTGCTCGCCGCGGCCGGGACGGAAGATGTAGCGGTCGCGCTCGGGGGACCCGGGGCCCGCGGCGAGGGCGGCCTTGAACCACTCGTGCTCGGTGGAGGTGTGGTTGGGGACGATGTCCACCACGACCTTCATCCCCGCCTCGTGCGCGGCGGCCGCCATGGCGTCGAAGTCCTCGAGCGTGCCCAGGCGCGGGTCCACGTTGCGGTAGTCCGCGACGTCGTAGCCGCCGTCCGCGAGCGGGGAGGGGTAGAAGGGGGAGAGCCAGATGGCATCTATTCCCAGCGACTTGAGGTAGCCCATGCGCGCGGTGACGCCCCGGATGTCGCCGATGCCGTCTCCGTTGACGTCGTAGAAGCTGCGCGGGTACACCTGGTACACCACGGCCTGCTTCCACCAGTCCGCGCTCGTGTTGTTCCTGGTCATCGTTTCTCCTTTCACGCTTGCACAAAATGGGACGTGCCTCATTTGTGCAACTATCTGCATGTTTCAGGCACGTCCCGTTTCAGGCAAGGTGCCAGATGTCGCGGTCGTACTCGCGGATGGTTCGGTCGGACGAGAAGAACCCGGACCTCGCAACGTTCGCGAGCATCTTCTGCGCCCAGGCGCCGCGGTCCTCGTAGTCCGCGAGGCAGCGCTCCTTGGTGACGACGTAGTCGCGGGCGTCGAGCAGCGCCATGAACCAGTCCTTGGCAATGAAGTCCCGGTAGACGCGGGTGAGGCATCCCGCGTCGCCGCGGGCGAGGAGCTCGGGCGACACGATGAGGTCCAGGACCTCGGAGAGCTCGCCGTCCGCCTGCCAGACGTCCCAGGGACGGTAGTCGCCGCGCTCGTAGAGGCCGATGACGTCCTCGGACGAGCGTCCGAAGAGGTAGATGTTCTCGCGTCCCACGAGATCGGCTATCTCCACGTTGGCGCCGTCGAGCGTGCCGAGCGTGACCGCGCCGTTGGCCATGAACTTCATGTTGGACGTGCCGCTCGCCTCCTTGGAGGCAAGCGAGATCTGCTCGGAGACGTCCGCGGCCGGGATGAGGTGCTCGGCGGCCGTGACGTTGTAGTTCTCGACGAACACGAGCCTCAGCCAGGGCGCGACCTCGGGGTCGTCCCCAAAGAGTCGGCTCAGGGCCAGGAGCAGGGCGATCGTGTCCTTGGCCAGCTCATACGCCGGTGCCGCCTTGGCGCCGAAGACCATGGTGAGCGGTCGGTTGGGAACGTTTCCACGCTTGATCTGAAGATACTTCCAGATGGCGTACAGGGCGTTCATCTGCTGCCGCTTGTACTGGTGCATGCGCTTGACCTGGACGTCGAAGACCGAGTGCGGGTCGACCTCGACGTTCTTCTCGGCCCTGAGCCATGCGGTGAGCGAGAACTTGTTGCGCTGCTTGATGTCGAGGAGGCCGCGCACGAAGGAGTCGTCGCCGCGCAGGGCCAGGAGCTCCTCGAGGCGGCTCGCGTCGCGCTTCCAGCCGTCGCCGATGGCCGCGGTGATGTGGTCTGCCAGCGGCTGGTTGCAGCCCATGAGCCAGCGGCGGAAGGTGATGCCGTTGGTCTTGTTGGAGAACTTCTCCGGGTAGAGCTCGGCGAGGGGGCGCAGCTCAGAGGTCACGAGGATCTGGGTGTGGAGCGCTGCCACGCCGTTCACGGCATGGGAGAAGTGCACGTCCATGTTTGCCATGTGCACGACGTCCGCGGCGTCGACGATGGCGACGGCGTCGTCTGCGCAGCGCGTGCGCGCAAGCGCGTCGAGCTGGCGGATCACGGGCGCGATGCCGGGTGCCACGCGCTCGATGTACCACATGGGCCAGGTCTCGAGGGCCTCCGCCAGGATGGTGTGGTTGGCGTAGGCGCAGGTGCGCTCCACGATGCCCGCCGCGTCCTCGAAGGCCACGCCGCGCTCCACGAGAAGGCGCACGAGCTCGGGGATGACCATGGAGGGGTGCGTGTCGTTGATGTGCACCGCCACGTGCCGGTCGAGCTCCTCCGGGGCAAAGCCGCGCTCCTCGAGCTCCGCCAGGATGAGCTGCGCGCCGGCCGAGACCATGAAGTACTGCTGGTAGACGCGCAGGAGCCGTCCCGCCTCGTCGGAGTCGTCCGGGTAGAGGAAGCTCGTGAGGCAGCTGCGGACGTCGCCCTTGTCAAAGGCGATCCCGTGCTCGGGCGCGGGCGCGGGGTCCGCGACGTCAAACAGGTGCAGGCGGTTCACGGTGCCGTTGCCGTACCCGGGTACCTCGATGTCGTACATCCTCGCCTCGAGGTCGCCAAACCCAAAGGGCACGGAGAAGGACCTCTGCGCGTCGACGAGCCAAGAGTCCGGGGCGATCCACGGGTTGGGCTCCTCGCGCTGGACGCCCTCGGAGAGGTCCTGGCGGAAGAGGCCGTAGTGGTAGTTGAGGCCCACGCCGTCGCCGGGGAGCCCGAGCGAGGCGATGGAGTCGAGGAAGCAGGCGGCGAGCCTGCCCAGGCCCCCGTTGCCGAGCGAGGGCTCGGGCTCGCAGTCCTCCACCTCGGCGAGCGAGGTCCCGCGCCTGGCGAGAAGAGCCTCTACCTCGTCGGCGAGGCCCAGGTTGATGAGGTTGGCGCGCAGCAGCCTCCCCACCAGGAATTCCGCGGAGAAGTAGTAGAGCTTGCGGTCGCCCGCGGCGGGGGCCATCTCGAGCTCGAGGTCGCGCGTCGCCCGCAGGAGCGCGCAGAAGAGCTGCTGCTTGCTGGCGGCCTCGAGCGAGGTCCCCATGTCGGCGAGGGCGTCGCCCAGTCTGCTCTCGAAGTCCATCTCTCAGTCCTCCTCGTCCTTCTCGGCGGCGACTTGACAAAGGGACTGTCCCTCTGTCAAGGGCAGGCGGTGGTAGAGCTCCATCTGGCGGTGCACGCGCGCGGCGAGCTCGTCGGAGTCGAAGCCGGGCAGGGCGCGCCAGAGCCAGTTCTTCCCCAGGGTGGAGGGCGTGTTGATGCGCGCCTCGCTTCCAAGGCCCAGGAGGTCCTGCATCTGCACCACGGCAAGGTCCGCCGCGCTCGCCCAGATGGCGCGCATCATGCCCCAGCCCTCGCCCTCGGCGGGGTCCAGGTGGAGGTACTCGCGCGCGAGGGCGGCGTCCTCCGCGGGTGCGGTCTCGAGCCAGCCGAGCGCGGTGTCGTTGTCGTGCGTGCCGACGTATGCGACGCAGTTGGTGGGGTAGCGGTAGGGCAGGTACGCGCTGCCGGTGCCGTCGCGCGTGTCGAAGGCGAACTCCAGGACGCGCATGCCGGGAAATCCTGAGTCCTCCAGCAGCTGGTAGACGGAGGGGGTGAGGTACCCCAGGTCCTCTGCCACGATGTCGCAGCGGCCCTCGCGCTCCTCGAGGGCGCGGAAGAGCTCGATGCCGGGCCCCTTGCGCCACCTGCCGCCCGCGGCCGTCTTGGCGCCGGCGGGGATGGCGAAGTATGAGTCGAAGCCGCGGAAGTGGTCGATGCGCAGGATGTCGTAGAGCTTGAGCTGGAAGGAGATGCGGTCGCACCACCAGACGTACCCCTCGTCCCTCATGCGGTCCCAGGTGAAGAGGGGGTTGCCCCAGAGCTGGCCTATGTCCGAGAACCCGTCGGGCGGCACGCCGGCTATCTCGCGGGGCCTGAGGTCGTCGTCCAGCTGGAACTGCTCGGGGCGGCTCCAGACGTCCGCGCTGTCCTCGGCAACGTAGAAGGGGAGGTCTCCCATGATGCGCACGCCGCGCTCGGTTGCGTAGGAGCGCAGGCGCCCCCACTGGCGGAAGAAGAGGCACTGGACGCCCTGCCAGAAGCGGACCTCCTCGTCCAGCTCGAGCCGGGCCTCGGCGACGGCGCGGGTGCGCCTGAGGCGAAGGTCGTCCTCCCACTCCGTCCACGGGGCCCCGCCGTGGCTCTCCTTGATTGCCATGAAGAGGGCGTAGTCGTTGAGCCAGGAGCCCTCCACGTCGCAGAAGCGGTCGAGCTCGGCGGCGTTGGTGATGCCAAAGCGCCGCACCGCCTTGCGCAGCACGTCAAAGCGCTGCCGGTAGAGCCTGCCGTAGTCAACGCGCTCGGGATCGTCCCCCCAGTCGACGCCCTCGTAGTCGGCGGGGTCGAGCAGGCCCTCTGCGGCAAGGTCGTCGAGGTCTATCAGGTACGGGTTCCCCGCGTAGGTGGAGAAGGACTGGTAGGGGGAGTCCCCGTAGCTCGTGGGCACGATGGGGAGGACCTGCCAGACCGAGACCCCCGCCCTCACGAGGAAGTCGACGAACGATCGGGCCTCTTCGCCCATGGTCCCCACGCCCCAGGGGGAGGGGAGGGACGTCACGGGCATCAGGACGCCGGAGCTTCTCATGCGAACGGTCCTTTCTCTCTTCTGCCTTAGTGCCTTGGTTCTTATCCGCCCCGGCGTCTTCGCCGCGTCGCGCGGCGCGCCGGCGTCGGGGCCTCAGACGGTGCGCACGCTCTCTCTCTCGACGAGCTCGTAGGGGACGAGCTCGTGCGTCGCGCTGGCCCCGCCCATGCCGTCCAGGATCACGCGCGCGGCGCGGCGCCCCAGGAGCTCGGCGTTCTGCCGGATGGTGGTGATCCTGGGGACGGAGTACTGGGAGAGCGACGTGTCGTCAAAGCCCACGAGCGAGACGTCCCCGGGAACGGTGAGCCCGCGGTCGCAGATGGCCCGCAGCGCGCCGAAGGCGACGACGTCGCCCAGGGCGAAGACGGCCGTGAGGTCGGGCGCGCGGTCGAGCAGGCGCCCCGCCGCCTCGAAGCCGCCGGCCTCGATGAAGTCGCAGGGCTCGTAGTCCCGCTCGTAGTCGAGCTCGATCCCGTGCGCGCGCAGGGCGTCCTCGGCGCCGCGCAGGCGCAGGCTGCTAATCTGCCCGCCGTCGCGGCTGCCTCCCACGACGCCGATGCGGCGGTGCCCCCTCTCGCAGAGGTGCGCCACGGCGTCGCGCGCGGCGGCCTCGTTGTCTATGGTGACGCTCGAGAGGTTGGGGAGGGCGAGCTCCTCGGCGGAGCTCGTCACCAGCACGGCGGGAGCGCCGACCTCCTGGAAGGACGTGCGGAAGCACTCCGGGTCCCCTCCCAGGAAGACCATGCCCTTGGGGTGGCGCGCGAGCTGGTACTCCGCGGCGGCCCTTGCTACGTTGCTGCCGTCCTCGAGGTAGGTGACCACGATGTCCTCACCCTCGCGGACGAGCTCGGCCTGGAGGGGGCCGATGACGTCGTCAAAGAGGCGGTTGCCCACGCCCGTGACGAAGACGGCCACGGGGGTCTGGGTGCGCATCTTGAGGTAGCGGGCGTTGACGTTGGGCTCGTAGCCAAGCTCGGCCATGACCTCGAGGATGCGCTCGCGGGCGCGCTCGCTCACGTTGGGCTGGCCGTTGATCGCGCGGGAGACCGTCCCCACGCCGTATCCCGACTTTGCCGCGATGTCGCGAATGTCCATGTGCGCACCTCTTCTCTGGCCCGCCTTTGGTCGGTGCCTGTTGGAAACGTTTCCAATCCATTCTAGCAAGAAGGGGGAGGAGGGACTTCGAAGGGTTGGAAACGTTTCCAATTGGCTTGAGTCGACTATACCGCACTGCGGGCGCCTGGGCGAGAAGAACGTGATATTGCCGCTCGCCACCAGAATGCCGCCGTTCGCCGTCGCGTTTCGGGGCGCCTCTCGGGGGCGAGGGCCCCTGCCCGGCGTTCTTCTCGCCATGCCTCCCGCCCGTGGCGCGCACCGCGCCGCTCGCCAGTATGAGAACGATTCCCTATCTCCGGTACCGTATAGTTGATTGGGTTGCAGAGTTCTCATCCGCTTCCGGGGGGCGCCCGGAGAAGGGAGAGCAGCTTATGGACGAGTACCAGCCGGGGGCCGTGGGGAGGGGCGTCGCCAACCTCGTGGCCTACGCCCTGGACCGCGGCCT
>CALUJT010000034.1 GCA_944321005.1 uncultured Atopobiaceae bacterium
AAAGAGCTCCCGCGTGGCAAGAAGGACGTCCGGCCGCAGCTCGTGCAGGGCGCCCAGCAGCTCGTCCTCCCGCACGCCCGGGTAGCACTCGCACGCGACCACGACGCGCGACGAGCCCGCCGCGCGGAGCTCGTCCACGCGGCGGGCCAGCGCCGCCAGCAGGGCGCCATAGCCAAGAATGACCTCGTGCCCCGGAACGGGGACGGTGGGAAAGCGGTCGTACGACATGCTCCCTCCTCATAAGTCTGCCTAAATGGATACGCCTGAGTCCGCGCGCACTTGGGGCGCCCAGACTCAGGCGCAGCCCGGCACGCGAGGGGGCGCCCCTCGCGTGCCGCCTGCATGTGCGACCCAGCAGCTGAACCCTAGGGCCCTAGCGAACCCCCAAGCCGTCCTTCTCGCCACCGAGCGAGGCGGCGAGAAGGACGTTGGGTCACAAGTCGACACGACGGGCAGCGATGCAGCCGCTACTCCTCAAGCAGACGCTGGAGCAGCGCCGCAAGCTCGGCACGAGAGCACACGTCGGTCGAATCAAGGACGAACGTGCCCGGCTCAGGGTTCCTGCCGGAGAGGACGCCCGTTGCCACCGCCCACGACATAGCGTCGGAAGCGAAGGATGAGACGCTCTCGGCATCCGGATAGTCGGACAGGTCGGCACGCGCCGAGGTGTCGGCGCCCATAGCGTTCGCAAGGCGATAGAGCACCGTTGCCGCCTGCTCGCGGGTGAGCCCACCGGCTGGGTCGAAGGTGCCGTCCTCCATGCCGGAGAAGATGCCTTCGGATACCGCCCAAGCGAGCGCCTCCGCATAGAACGCATCAGGATCGCAGTCCGGGAACTTGGTAACGTCCTCGGGATTGGCATCAGGCTCGCCCACGATGCGGTAGAGCACCGTCACCATCTGGGCACGTGATAGGTCATCGGAAGGCCCGAAGTTCGTACCGTCGTCGTAGCCGCTCATATAGCCCTTCTCCACGACCCAGTCAACGGCACCGTAGTACCAGGCACCGGCCTCGATGTCCTCGTACACCTCTTCGATTGCAGGAGGCTCGGGCTCGTCTGGCTGTTCGGGCTCGTCGGGGTCATCCGGAACGACAGGCGGGTTCGTTGTGCCGCCGCCGGGATTGCCGTCACCACCAGGCTCATCAGGCTCGGGGTCAGGATCAGGCGTGACCTCGCCACCGGGCCCCTCATCCTCGTCGACCTTCTGCAGACCGCTGAGGGCATCATTCATTGCTTGTGCCGCTGCCTTCATGTCGGCGGAAGTGGCGTTCTTGTCGACGAGCACCGCCTGCGCGTTCTCCAGCGCGTCCTGAAGCGCCTTCCACGAGTCGGCGGTGTAGTCGGACTCGTCGAGGCTCTCGACCTTCTCGGTCACCTCTTCGATGGCGTCCCGAAGGTCCTGAGTGGGTCCCTCGGTCGCCGAACCGCCCACGTAGAAGTTCTCGAAGGTGGTCAGGTCGGAGTCCCACATGCCAATGGCCACGTACCCCTCGCCACCCGTGTAGTCAGGGTCGCCGTCCTTGAGCGCGTAGTCGAGGCACTGGACACCGTTTACCTCGACCTTGATGGCCTTGCCCTCCACCGAGATCCTCACGTGGTAGTTGCCCTCGGGGTCGACCTCCACCGCATTGTCATCCTGGTAGAGCGTCTTGTCGCCCTTGAAGTCAAACTAGCGAATCTTCCCGTTTCCGTCCAGCTGGATGGCATAGCAGCCCTGATAGGCATCCTGCGTCTGGCTGGCAAAGATCAGGTTATCCAGGCCGGTCTTGTGGTGGATGTCAATCTCGTACGTCAGGCCGTCCACCGGGTACTTCTCGCTCGAGAACAGGAAGCTGTTGGCGCCCACGCCATCCACGTGGAGCTGCGTGTCGTCCACGTAAAAGCTGCCCGAGGGGCTCTCCAGTCCGCTCACGTTGGTCTGGAGGTTGTTCTCACGCACGGTCACCTCAAGCTCGCGCGTAAGAGACGTGTTGGACTCGCTGGAGACTTGAATCTTCGTGCTCCCAACCGCGCTGCCCGTCACGCGAATGCTGTTGCCATCCTGCTCGACTGAGGCAACGTTCGGATCCCCCACTGTGAACGTAAGGTCCTGGCTTGCCGTTGCCGGTGAGACCCATGCCGCAATCTCACTTGACTGCCCAACATAGGTGTTAACGGCATCCTGAGAGAGGCCGATAGACGTAGCCTCGGAAGAGGGTGTTTCGGTTCGCTGACCGTTCCAGATGGACTTCATCGGCCACACGGTGGCATCGAGCGTGGCAGTACCGTTCTCGCTGAAGGCCTGCAGGCCGTCGGAGACGGGCGACGGGAAGATCTGGTTAGCCCCGGCGGCAACGTAGTCGCCGGTGAAGACCTCGACGCTCATGCGGTCCACGTAGACGTGGAGCGTCACGGAACCGTCGACGTTGTGGTCGACGTTTGCCTGGGAGCGCGGCTGGGCGAACGCGTCATTCAGAATGGAGCCCGACTCGCTGCGGTCGAGCGTGATGGTGTCTGTGGCAAAGTCGTAGGACACGCGTGTCTTCTGGCCCGCGCCCACGCGCACATCGAAGCCCACGGTAGGCTCGCCCTCCTGCGGCGTGAACGTGGCCTCAATCTCGTAGGAGGTGCCGTTGAAGTCAAGCGGGGCAACGCCGTCGACGGCCATGCCCGAAACCTCGACCTTGCCGTCCTCGTCGCGCAGGTCGTCGAGGCTGTCAACCGGATCCTGCGTGAGCCGGTAGGCCCCGTCGGAATCCTTGACAAGACCCAGCTCCACGGGCAGGTTATAGGTGCCGTTGAAGCGCCAGTTGCCGGTGTTCTGAACGAGCTTGTTGTAGTCCCAGGTGTTCATCCAGTTCATGGCAACAAGCTCCGGACAGTTGACGCTGCCCGACGTGCCGAAGTCGCTGCCCGCGTTGAAGTAGGTCATTGCGGCGTAGGCGTCGCGCCCGAAGTTCATGGTGTAGTCGGGCGTGCCCTCGTCCTGCACGAAGGCGTACCGGCCGCCCTCGACGTTGGTGGAGTCCACGTTCTTGAACTCGCCGACCTTGTAGCTCGTACCGCCGCGGGAGAGGATCCACTTGACGGTGCCGTCCTCGGCTTGGACGGGGTAGAGGTCGGGGCACTCGGTGTACACGTGGTTCTCGGTACCCGGCTCGTTGAGATAGCTCTCGCCCTTCCAGTGAACGAGGTCGTCGGAGGAGTAGAAGCGCACCGGGCCGCCGGCCACGATAAGGAACCACTTGTTGTCGAAGCGGAAGACCTTGGGGTCGCGGAAGGCGCCGTCGGCGCGCGAGATGATGTCGTCGGTGCTGTAGTCGAGAAGAACGTCGTCGTACTTCTGGTACGCGCCCATGGTGTGCGTTGACCGGTCGTACTTAGCGTAGGCGAGCGTCAGGCGCTGCTTGCCGTCCTGCCCCTCGCGTCCGTTGGCCGTGACGATGAAGACCATGCCCTCCTCGCCCTCGTCAAAGATCTCGGGCGCCGTGGAGTGGTCGGCGTACACGCCGCAGCCGGAGAACTGCGCGCCGTACTCGTCCGGGTAGAGGGCGATCGGCTGCTCCTCCCAGTGCACGAGGTCGGTGCTCGTAGCGTAACCCCAGTGCATGGGACCCCAGTCGGTGTCGGTATAGGCCTGGTAGTAGAAGTGGTACACGCCGTCGGAGGTCTTCACAAGGCCGCACGGGTCATTGCCCCAGCCGTTCTTGACGCTGTAGTGGAACTGGTCGCGCTGGTCCTCGTAGTAATACGTGTCGTCCGGCCCCTCGCAGAAGACGCGCAGCTGGTAGACGGCAACGGCGCCCGTCTCGGAATCCTCGACGGTGAGGGTGTACTGGTTGAGGCCCTCGTTGCGCGCATCGGTCCCGCGGTCGGTCACGGGAACACTCACGATCCCGCCCTCAGGCTCGTAAACGTTTCCCGCCTCGTCGGCCACGCTCACGCGCGCATCCGCGTTGGTCGTCTCATACGCGATGTTCACGCTATCGGCCGAGTTCCGCACGTATCCCACGTACACGTAAGCCGTGTCCTGGAACGCAAAGGGCATGTCAACCGCATCGCCCGTGATGTTGAGGCTCGTGAGCTGCGGGGTGTTGCCCTCGGTGAGCGGCGTGGCCGTCACGTTCTGATAGGTTACGGCAGCGTTGAACGAGAGCAGGCCGCAGTACCCCTCGCGCAGGGCGGTGTTCTGCCCATAATGCGCGTAGACCTCTTCGTTGTTGGCCTCGGTGCCCAGGGTGTAGTCCGCCGTGCTCGCCGTCTTGGTAACGGCGTTGCCCTCGGCGTCCTCGTAGGACACCGAGAAGACCATGTGCTTGCCGATGGTCGTGACGCTCAGGTGGAAGGCGTCAGAGACGCTCGCGCCAAGCTGGATGGGGGACAGCATGTCGTATGCGATGCGCCCCTCGTTGGCGGTCTGCTCGAACTTGAACAGGCGGCACTCGCCCGTCTTGGGGTTGATGTTGGCCACGTAGGACTGCATGGCACCGAGGTCGCCCTCGTCGCTGTGAAGCACGAGCGACGCGGCGCCGTCCACGTCGGCGCTCTCGAAGGACACGTCCGCTGAGTAGACCATGTCACCAAGGGATGCCGCCTCGTCCTGCCAGCGAACCATGTAGTCGCCACCCGAGGATGCGACCCACAGCCCATCCGCCGTCTCGACCGTCTGGCCACTGCCAAACGTCTCGTAGGCGCCCGGGAGGCTGGTCTCGAAGCCGTCGCCCTCCTCGGGGACGCCCGGGTCGGGCAGCTCGAGGCCGGCGTCCTCGCTGATGGTCACGTTGGAGAACGTCGCCGCAGATTTGAACGTGAGGAGCCCCACGTGACCGCCCTGCCAGTTCTGGATGGTGGCCGATCCGCTGACCTCGTGGCCCTCTGTATCGGACGCCGTCACCCTGCAGAGGCCCGTCTCGTCGATCTGGACCCTCAGGTGAACCGTGCCGTTAGTGTCAAGACCCGCACTCGTCACCTGGTCTTGCGAGAACGTTATCAGGTCCATGCTATCATTCACGCGGAAGAGGCGTACGCGCTGGTCGGTGCTCTCGTTGTTGAAGTTGAAGCCGTACCACGTGCCGCTTCCCGGCTCCGCCGCGTTTGTCGCCCCCACGACGAGCGCGGCGGATATGCCATCGGTCACCTCTACGTCCGCCTCGTAGCAGAGGCTCCTGTAGGACGTCCCGCCCTCGAGCATGGCAAAGTGATCGCCATCGAGCTTGGAGACGCTCACCGTGCCATCCTCGCACGTCACCGTCCCTCCATTGGCGCTCACAAATTGACTGAGCGTCACCTTGTCCGTCGCCTCGGAAGCCCCCACTCCCTCGGCGAGCGATGCGGCGGCCCCGTCATGTGCCAGGGCGATGGTGGGCGCGCCCGCGCCAAGGGCGCAGACCGTTCCCAGGATGACCGCCATTCTGCCCGGTCGCAAAGCTGATCTCATTTCTCATCTCCTTTTTCTTGTTGCCTTCATGACTCGTCTTCACACGCGTTCGCTGTAATATTCTCGTTCTTCTAGCTCTATCTAGCCCTTCTAGTTCTTCTCGCCCTGCACGCCCTTCTTTGCCGGCGCATCAAGGTCGACCCCGGCGGCATCCAGAATCGCGCGGACGTTCCTCTTGGCGTTGGTTGTGCCCACCTTGAGCACCACGGAGACCACGGCACCTACGACCAGCAGGGCCACGCCCAGGACGCCGAAGCCGGTGCCTCCCCCGCCGTAGAAGCCCCAGTAGCCCACGATGAAGCCGGCGGCCACGAGCGAGTAGCCCAGCCGCAGCCAGACGTTGAGACGCTGGATGGCGTCGGTCTGGAGCTTTGCCTCGCGGACGAGGTCCTCGCGAGTCCAGTTGGAGGTGTCGAGTGCCATGCGGGCGCTCCTCTCTCTAGCGGGACGCCCGGGCCGTGCAAGGGGAGTTGCGGCCCGGGCGAGAAGGAGGTATGCGTGAATCAGCGGTACGGTGGGGCTACGCGGTGGGCGCGGCGATCGTGGCGGCGCCGAAGAAGCCCACGGCTGCGCCGACGAAGGCGATGACCAGCAGGATCAGCATCGTGACGATGGGGCTGACCTTCTTCTTGGTCATGAGCCACCAGCAGAGGATGGTGAAGCCCAGGGGCAGGAGCTTGGGGTAGATGCCGTCAAGCGTGCCCTGGAGCGTGCCGCCACCGGGGAGCTGGAGCGAGGTGGAGATGGAGACCCAGGTGGCCGCCACGGCACCGATGACCATGGTGCCGACCATCACGATGGCGTCACGAAGGGCGGTGGCGTTGGGGCCGACGAGCGCCTCGACGGCGGCGCCGCCCAGGTCGTAGCCGCGGAAGTAGGCCAGGCGCATGCCGAAGTAGGCAAGCAGGTTCCACACCACGATGTAGAAGATGGCGCCGAGCGGGCTGCCGCCCTCGGAGAGGCCCATCGCGATGCCCAGGAGGATGGGGATGAGCGTGCCCACGATGAGCGAGTCGCCGATGCCGGCGAGCGGGCCCATGAGGCCGGCGCGGATGCCGTTGATGGTCTCGTCGTCGATGGCCTCGCCGTTGGCGCGGGCCTCCTCGAGGCCCACCGTGACGCCCACGATCATGGAGCCGATCTGGGGCTCGGTGTTGAAGAAGGCCGAGTACGTGGTGAGCGCGCGCTGCTGGTCCTCCTTCTTGTCATAGAGGTCCTCGACAATGGGGAGCATGGAGACCAGGTAGCCGAAGGTCTGCATGTGCTCCTGCGAGAAGCAGGTGAGGTTGCCGTAGTACCAGTTGTGGAAGGACTTGGAGAGGGCCTTCTTGGAGACCTTCTTTCCTCCCTTGGCGGCGACGGTGTTCTCGGCCATTAGATGTCCTCCTCTTCCTCGTCGTCGGCTGCGGTGAGCGTGCCGGAGGCAGCAGCCGCAACGGGACGGTTCTTGATCGTGGAGATCTGGTAGTTGATGAGCGCGAAGAAGCAGGCGATGGCGGAGCAGGCGATGAGGTTGCAGCCCATGACCGCGGCGAGCGTGAAGCCGAAGAAGAAGGTCAGGAAGTCAGTGGGCTTGGCGATGACCTGCTTGAGCAGGATGGCGATACCAACGCAGGGCAGGAGCGAGCCCAGAGCGAACAGCGTCTTCATGGGCAGGCCGTCCATCGGCAGGCTGTTCATGATGAACGTGACCATGTCCTGGCCAAAGTAGACGATCACGAACGTGGGGATGAAGGAGCAGACGATGTGGGAGATCCAGGGAAGGACCATGTCCACGAGGTAGAGCTTGTGGGTGTCACCCTTCTCGAGCCACTTCCAGCCCATGCCCTGCCAGGCGAGGTTGATGGTGGCGGTGCCGTAGAAGAGGATGGCGCCGA
This sequence comes from uncultured Atopobiaceae bacterium, assembly GCA_944321005.1. Classification (GTDB taxonomy): domain Bacteria; phylum Actinomycetota; class Coriobacteriia; order Coriobacteriales; family Atopobiaceae; genus Thermophilibacter. Next base: position 7,295 of record CALUJT010000034.1, read on the forward strand.
GGGTGCCGCAGGTGGCGCCGAGGGTCGTGGCAAGGGCCGCGGAGTCGGCGCTGTTGGGGTCGAGGCCCTGGGCCTTGACGGCCATCATTGCCAGGGGGATGCCGATGTAGCACGCGGCGCGGACGTCGGCGGAGACGGTGCCGCCGGGGGTGACGAGCGCGATGTAGACGACCTGGATGGCCATGCCCACGATGATGCCGAGGGTCATGTCGCCCAGGATGAGGCCGACGACCAGGCCGGCGACGAGCGGGCGTCCGAGCGTGTAGTTGCCGATGGACGTGCCGCCGAGGCCCGGCATCGACGCCAGGCAGGCGAACAGTCCAAGCAGCGCCGCCTGGAACACGTTGATTACCATACGTACCACCTTTCCTAGAGTGGTGTCCCCGTGGGGACGGATTGCTTGCCGGAGCGGCGGCCTCCCGGGATGTGCCGCCGCGAAAGCAACGAGCTCGCAGCGTGCAAAAGTGCCTGTCCCTTTTGCACGCGTCGTGCTAGAAGCCGAACTGGCCGCGGAACTTGTCCCAGGTGCCGGTCTCCTTGTCGGGGATCAGGCGGAAGTCCACGGTGTAGCCCTTCTTGGAGATGGCCTCGAGGGCCTCGGCCTCCTCCTGGGTGATGGACTGGTTGTTGCCAATCTTAACGGTGCCGGGGCGGTCGTTGCAGGGGCCCACGATGACCGTCTTGACGTCGTCCGGCACGAAGCCAAAGTTCACGAGGATCTCGGCCATGTCCACCGGGTTCTTGGTGATGAGGAAGTAGCGGGTCTTGGAGTCGCGGACGGTCTGGGCCTTCTCCTTGAAGTGCTCCATGGTCCACACGAAGGTCTTCTTGTCCGGAGCGGCGCTCTTGTAGGCGCTCTTGAGGACGGGGTTGGACGCCGCGGCGTCGTTGACGGCGATGATGCCGTCGCACGGGTACTCGAGCGCCCAGCGGGTGACGGTCTGGCCGTGGATCATGCGATCGTCGATGCGGACAAACGAAACTGCCATGTTCTTCTCCCTACTCTTTCTATCCTTGCGGCGGGGCGCCCCCGCCGTTCCTGACGCGTGTCGCGCGTGCCCTAGAGGTCCTCGTCCTCGTCGTCCGTGCCCAGGTCGAGCTCCATCTGGGCCAGAGCGGCGCGGCCCTCGGAGACCATCGCCTCGCAGAGGGCGTTCTCGTCCTCGGCCTGGAGGTCAAAGGCGGCGGTGAGCGCCATCGGGAGGTTCATGCCACCGAAGGCGCGGGTCCTGGGCAGAAGGCCGCGGGCGGAGAGCGTGTTGAGCGCGTTGGTGAGCGGCGAGCCGCCGATGATGTCGCCGAGCAGGATGACCTCGTCCTCCGCCGTGATGGGGGCGATGGTGGCCTCAAGCTCGCTCACGTACTCGTCCGCGCCCTCGCCGTCGCGCAGGCTGCAGCTCAGGATGTCGTCACGCTTGCCGGCCAGCATGTCGAGCACGCTGTGCAGGCCGGGGGCAAACGTCCCGTGGCTCACCAGAAGCAGGTACCTCATGTGGTTCTCCTCTCCGTCTTGACCTCGTGGCCTCGGTCTCTCATGGGCGCCACCCGCGCCCTCCGTTGCTGATGTTGATTGTCATCGTTAACTATTAACTGACAACTAAAATAGTTGCCAGCGGCAACTTTCCGTCGGTTAACGGTAGCAACTATTTCACGCAAGTAACTATCTGGACTTCGCGCGACCCCTCCCGCGGGACAGGGACGCCGAGAAGAACGGGCGAGAAGGGCGGCGCGTTGTGCGCGTTCCTCGAACGCGGCGGGCGCCAGTCTCGGGGCCGCGGGAATTCGCTACACTGTGACGGCCCGAAACGAGAGGATCCCCATGTCACAGGCCATAGCCGCCCGCGCCCGCGAGCTCGTAAGAACCGACCCCGTCCTCACCGTGGCCACCGTGCTGGCCGTGGCCTCGTGCGCGCTCGTCCCGCCGGACGCGGGGTACGCCGACTACGTGGACCTGCGGACACTGGGCCTGCTCTTCTCGCTCATGACCATCATGGCCGCGCTCTCGCGCGCCGGCGTCTTCCGCGCGGCGGGAGAGGCCCTCATCTCGCGCCCGCGCTCCGGCACCGCGGCGATCCTGGGGCTCGTGCTTCTGCCCTTCGCGGCGAGCATGCTCGTCACCAACGACGTGGCGCTCATCGCCTTCGTGCCGTTTGCCCTGCTCGTCCTGCGCATGCTGGGTCTCGAGCGGTCCTCGGTCTTCACGGTGGTCATGATGACCATCGCCGCCAACCTGGGCAGCATGCTCACGCCCATCGGCAACCCCCAGAACCTCTACCTCTACTCCGCCTCCGGCATGGGGTTCGGCGAGTTCGTGACTCTGATGCTCCCCTACGCGCTGCTCTCCGCCGCGCTGCTCGTGGCGTCCGTCCTCGCCTACGGAGCGCTCCATGACGGACTTCCCATGACGGGCGAGCGCGCGGCCCTGCCCGAGGCGCCCGCCCTGCGCAAGCGCTCCGTCGCGCCCTGGGCGGCGCTCTTTGCCCTCGCCCTGGCAGCGGTGTCCCACGTGGTGCCGGTGCCGGCGCTCGTGGCGGCGACCGTGGCGGTGGCCCTCGCCTTCGACCGGCGCGCCCTCGCCGAGGTCGACTTTGGCCTTCTCCTCACCTTCGTGGCGTTCTTCGTCTTCGTGGGCAACGTCGGCAGGATCGGCGCTGTGGACGGGCTGCTCTCGTCGCTCGTGAGCGGCAACGAGCTCGCCGTCTCCGTCGCAGCGAGCCAGGTGGTCTCCAACGTGCCCGCGGCGCTGCTGCTCTCCGGGTTCTCCTCGGCGTGGCCCGCCCTCATCGTGGGCACCAACATCGGCGGCCTGGGCACGCTCATCGCCTCGATGGCGAGCCTCATCTCGTACAAGCAGATCGTGTCCGAGCGCCCGGGCGCCGCGGGCGGCTACCTCCTGCGCTTCACCGCGGCCAACGTGGCCTTCCTCGGCGCGCTCATGCTGCTCGCCCTGCTTCTCATGCGCTAGCGAGAAGAACCTCCGGTCGCGGCCCCTCCCGAGCGGCCCTGCGGCGGGAGGCCCTACGCCCGGCGCCCAAGGAAGCCCAGCACGGCGTCCCAGTAGCGACCCGGATCCGCAAAGACGGAGCAGCAGTGCCCCGCACCGGGAAAAGCGTGCAGCTCGTGGCCCGTGCCGGCGGCGGCGAGCTCGCGCGCCATGTGAGGCGGCACCACGCGGTCGCCCTCCCCCTGGAGCAGGAGGACGGGAACGCGCGCGTGCGCGAGGGCGTCGACGGGGCGCGCGAGCCGGATGTCAAAGCCGCCAGGCGCGCGCATGAGGCGGCGGCGGGCCACGTCGAGCAGCGGGTGCGCGGGCACGGGCGGCGTGCCGAGCGAGCCCGTCTCCACCACGTTCTCCGCGGCGAGCCAGAAGTCCGTGTAGCCGGAGTCCGCCACGCAGGCGCGGACCTGGGGCGGGAGGTCCTTCTCGGCCGTGGCCATGAGGCAGGAGGCGGCCCCCATGGAGATGCCCATGAGGGTGACGCTCGTGCCCTCGCCCTCGCGGGCCACCACCCAGCGCGCCCAGGCCACGAGGTCGCGGCGGTCGAGCCAGCCGCAGCCCACCCAGTCCCCGCCGCTCGCGCCGTGCGCGCGCAGGTCCACGAGGAGCAGGTTGAAGCCCGCCTGCGCGAGGCGCCGCGCGTAGGCGAGGCCCGCGCGCCAGTTGTCGTGGTAGCCGTGGACGAAGACGAGCCAGCGGGGGGAGCCGGGGCAGCACGCGAGCGCGTGTCCCGCGAGGCGCGCGCCGTCGTCGGAGGCGGTCCAGACGTCCTCGAAGCGCGCGCCGAGCCCCTGGAGCCAGCGCCAGGTGCGGCTGGCCTCCTCGGCGCGGTCCCACTCGATGACCTCCCCCTCGTGCGGGGCGAGACCGGGGGACATGTCGCGCACGCGGGCGTCCCCGCCGGCGCCCAGGTAGGGGCCCAGCGGGTCGTCGCCGAGGTCGCGCTGCGGGCCCAGCACCGCCGGGAGGATCCTGGGCGCCAGGGCCGCTGCCGCCATGCCGCGCGCCGCTGCGGGCAGGCGCAGCGAGCGCAGCCAGTCGAGCAGCCCGTTCTTCTCGCCGCTTCTCTCTCCCATCGGGCCTCCTTCGCAGCCTCTGCCAATACCGACCTCGCGTCGCCGACGCCGACCCGCCCTCTGAGGGTATGTGCGCTGCGCATACCGGGTATGTACAGTCGCCGCCGAGGTCCCTTTTGCAAATCGGCAGCTCAAGAGCCTAGGCGAGAAGAACCGCGAGGCCGAGAACTGTACATACCCTCAGGGGCGAGTGCGCATACCCTCACGGCGGCGGAACGACGCCCGGAAGGCCCGCCCTACAGCGCCGCCAGGAGGGCCTGGCAGCCGGCGAGGACGTCGCGGTAGGTGGCGTCGAAGTCCCCGGTGTACCAGGGGTCGGCCACGTCTCCGGGGCGCGAGGTCCAGTCCAGAAGGCGGCTCACCTTGCCGTCCGGGTCTCCTCTGAGGATGCGTGCGATGCCCCGAGCGTTCTCGGCGTCCATGTAGACGATGTGGTCCCAGTCCGCGTACTCCTCCGCGCGCAGGCGCCGGGCGCGGTGGCTCCCCATGGGGAAGCCCTCCTCCCGCAGCTTGCGCACGGTACCGCGGTGCGGCGGGTTGCCAAGCTCCTCGGCGCTCGTGGCGGCCGAGTCGATCTTGAACTCCCCCGCGCGGCCCGCGCGGCGCACGAGCTCCTCCATGACGAACTGCGCCATCGTGGAGCGGCAGATGTTGCCGTGACAGACGAACAGGATGCGGGTCATGCGGCCTCCCATCTACCTGGCGTGCCTGCCGCGCCCGGGCTCGATGGTCACCTGCGCCGCCTCGCGGTCCTTCCTGCGGGCGCGGGAGGCCAGGGCGGCGATGGTGCCCACGAGCACGAAGAACGCCGCCGCTCCGCCCGCCACGATGCCCATGTGAACCGGGTCGGACGTCACCCACCAGATGACGAAGTCGGGGATGGAGAGCTCCATCTCGCTGGCGGTGACGACTCCCACGGTCCCAAGGGTGCGCCCGTCCAGGGAGACCGAGACCCTGCCGAGGTTGGTCCCCTCCTTGACGGGGGCCTGGAGCGGCTCGGCGCCCTCCCACGGCACCGCGACGGTGAGGTCCGCCACGGTGGTCCCGCGCGGCACGGTGGCAAAGATCGAGCCCGTGGCCAGCGCGTCGACTGCGTCGCCGTCCTTGGAGAGCGTGACCTCGCGCGAGGCGAGGACGTCGCCCGCGGAGACCACGTTGCCCGTCACCCAGGCGCCGAGGCCCCACTCAAAGAGGTCGCGCAGGTCGTAGAAGTTGGGGGTGATGCCGTCCTCGTCCGTCTCGCCCGAGGCTCCCATGACGATGCCCACGAGGCTCATGCCGTCGCGCTCGGCGGCGGCGAGCAGGCACTTGCCGGCGTCGTTGGTGAAGCCGGTCTTGCTGGCGATGACGGTGTCGCCCATGTAGACGGGGCTGTCGGAGACGATGAGGGCGTCCGTGGTCTCCAGCGCGCGGGCGGGGTTCTTCTCGGTGGCGGGCAGGTCCCACGTGGCGCTGCCGGCGATCTCCAGGAACTCGGGGTGCCCGAGCGCCGCCTCGAAGATGGTCACGAGGTCGCGCGCCGTGGTCACGATGTCCGAGGACAGGCCGCACGGGTCCGCGAAGCTCGTGGAGGCGCAGCCCAGGGAGGTCGCGCGCTCGTTCATCAGGCCCACGAACGTCTGCCAGTCGCCGCCCACGTGGCGCGCGAGCACGTACGCGGCGTCGTTGCCGGACGGGATGAGCAGGCAGGCGAGAAGGTCGCGCACGGTGAGGATCTCCCCCGCCTTGAGGCCCGCGACGGAGCTCTCCGGGGTGAGGTTGTCGAGGTCCGCCTGCTCCACGGTCACGACGTCGTCCAGGCTGGCGCGCTCGAGCGTCACGAGGGCCGTCATGACCTTGGTGAGCGAGGCGGGGGTGCGCAG
>CALUJT010000035.1 GCA_944321005.1 uncultured Atopobiaceae bacterium
GTGGGCACCGGGTCGTAGCGGTTGATCTTGATGTAGCGGCTCCAGTAGGCCCAGTGCTCCTCCAGCGTGTCGTAGGGATAGAACCCGCCGGAGTACATGTCGCGAAAGCCGTAGCGCGTCTCAAAGTCCGCAAAGTGCTCGCGGAACCGCGGGCCCGAGTACGTGAGCCCGGCGGCGGTGGATAGGCCGGCGCCGGCACCCACGAGCACGGCGTCGGCCGCCTCAAGCGCGGCGGCGAGCCGTTCGAGCTCCGTCGAGAAGCTCCTGGTAAATGCACTCGTCAGACGGGAGAAAAACATCGAATATCACCTTGAGCCTGTGGTCGGTGTGCGTGAGGTGCTCGAGGACGGCGTCGAGGGCGATGCGTGTCGCCTCCTCCTGAGGAAAGCCGAAGATGCCCGTTGAGATGCAGCAGAACGCGAGCGTCTTGAGCCCGCGACGCGTTGCCTCCGCAAGGCACGCCCTGTAGCAGCGGGCGAGAAGCACCTCGTCTCGCGGCGTTGGCCGGCTGTCCCGCACGATGGGCCCCACCGTGTGAAAGACCAGGCCGCTCGGGAGGTTGTGCGCGGGCGTGGCCTTGACCTGGCCCGTGGGCTCCTCGTGGCCCTGCGCCTCCATGAGGCGCGCGCAGTCGAGGCGCAGCTGCATGCCGGCATAGGTGTGGATCGCGTTGTCGATGCAGTGGTGGCCGGGCACGAAGCAGCCGAGCATCTGGCTGTTGGCGGCGTTCACGATGGCGTCCGCGGCAAGGAGCGTGATGTCCCCGCGCCAGAGCGCCACGCGGGAGAGTGCGGGGTCGGCGGCGTCCACGGGCGGGAGGGCCGCTGCGTCAACGGCCCCGCCCCGCTCCCGCAGGCGCTCGGCGAGGTAGGCGTCCTGCACGGCCAGCGCCTCGGGCGCCACGGGCGCGGGCGGACGGACGTTCATGAGGGCTCGCAGGAGGGCCCGCTGGTCGCTGGCGCTCCTCGGCACCGCGATCTTCTCGCCGTCCGCGCGCTCTGCCAGCAGCGCCTGGATTAGGTACCGCCTGCGCTCGTCCTGGGTCATAAACGTCACCCGCCCTTCTTGCCGCGTGCTTACTTGCTCACCACAGAGACGCGCTCGCGCACGTGCTCGCCGCTCTCGATGAGGTCCACGACGGCGATGGCGTAGTCCGCGTAGCTCACCGTGGACTCGCCGGCGGCGTTGAGCGTGAGCTCCTCGCCAGAAAGCGTGTACTCACCGGTGCGCACGCCGTCCGCCTGGAAGTCGGCGGCGGGGGAGACGTAGGTCCACGCCACGTCCGTGCGCTTGCGCAGGTTGGCGAGGGCGGCGCCGTGGGCGGCCGAGAGCGGCTTCCAGTCCTCGGGGAAGTCCGGGCCCTGGTCCACGGTGGCGGTGTACTCCGGGTTCACGAAGAGGCTGCCCGCACCGCCCACGACGACGAGGCGCGTGGGCGTGCCGGCCACGCAGTCGGCCAGGTGGACGGCCACGTTGGTGATGGCGGGGATGGTCTCGGGCGTCCAGCCGCCCGCGGCGTCCACCACGGCGTCAAAGCCGGCGAGGTCGGCCGCGGTGAGCTCGAGTGCGTCCTTCACGAGGCTCTTCTCGGCAGCGGTCTTGTTCTCGCCTCGCACGACGGCGGTGACGTCCATGCCACGGTCCAGCGCCTCCCTCACTACGAGCTGGCCCACGCGACCGTTGGCGGCGACGACGGCGACCTTGAGGTTCTTCTGGGACATTGCGGTTCCTTTCTGCTTGCGTTCCTGTGGACACCGGTATAGTCTCGCTTTTAGTGCACAGCAGAAAGTAGGCACAATAAAGTGCGGTAAGTACCTCTTGGTAACTAATGGCGGTGACCAGCAGTGGACGAGAAGAACCTGGCGCAGCGAGAGTGGCCGGCCTGTCCGGTGGAGACCACGCTCGCGCTCATCGGCGACAAATGGAAGGTCCTCATCGTGCGCGAGCTCCTGGGAGGAACGCGCCGCTTCGGTGAGCTGCAGCGCGGTATCGGGCACGTCTCGCAGAAGGTGCTGACGAGCCAGCTTCGCGCCATGGAGGCGGACGGCCTCGTGCATCGGGAGGTCTTCGCCGAGGTGCCGCCGCGCGTGGAATACTCGCTCACGCCGCTGGGCCGCAGTCTCGCGCCGGTGATGGATGCGCTGCGCGCGTGGGGCGAGGGCTTCAAGTCCCGGCTGGGCGCTTAGCTACAGCAGCGTGGGCTGCAGACGGCGCAGCGGCTTCTGCGCGCCCTGGGTCACCGTGTCCTCGGAGCGCAGGTGGCCCAGGAGCAGGGGCGACTCCGGATTGTGCTGGGTGCGGAAGTTCTCGAGCGCGCGCTTGGGGTCCTTGTTGGCGTAGCAGTAGCGGCAGCCGTTTGGGCAGGAGTCGTACGCGCCGATGTCGCGGCTCTCGATGCAGCCGCAGCCGGCGCGCTGCCCCTTGTGCTTGCGCGGCGCAAATTGGATGTCGTTGGCGGCGCCCAGGATATCGAGCGTGGTGCAGCCGCTCGGGTGGATGCCGTAGGAGCTCCAGTCACCGTTGGAGCCGCAGGTCTGGAGCCAGATGCCGTGCTCGGCGGCGATGGAGCCCATGCCACGGGCGAGCCGGTCCATGTCCTCCGGGCCGATGGGCGTGAGCTCGGGCATGTTGAACCGCAGCTTCTTGTAGAGCTCCACAAAGGAGAAGATGCAGCGGTCCACGTGGCCTGCCAGGCGGCCGCACAGGTGCTCGAACGTCTCCAGATGGCGCTCCACGGTGTAGGTGGGCGTGAGGAGCACTGGGTCGTAGCGCCAGGCGATGCGTCGCGCGCCCACGATTGTCTCGAGGTCATAGAGGGTCTCGACGGAGTCATCGATGCTGGGGACGCGCGGCTCGATGTCCTGACCGTAGGCGGTGATCGTGTAGTGGAAGTACGTGTTGAAGCGGTCCGTTATCTCGTGGAGGCGCGACAGGATGGGCGCATAGTTCTTGGAGCAGAAGATCACGACGTCAACCGCGTCCGGCGTGAGCTCGTAACGCGTCACCTTGGTGGGGAAGAGCGGGTTTCTCGCCAGCGCGTACCCCTCCTCAAAGCGCCTGAGCAGCCAGGGGGTGTACCACTGCACGGTGTCCGTGCGCGCTCCGGTGTTGAGAATCACGGCGCCTCCTTGATAGGAACATTTGTTCCGTTAGAGTGTATATCAGATTCTGCCGTGATGTGTGGATTGGGTTGCTGCGGTGTTCTTACGGCCGGGAGTTGGGGTTTACGGGGGAAGAAAGGGCCCCGGGCGGGGCAGTTTAGCCGCTCCCGCCCGGGGCCAAAACGCTAGAGCTCGCGCCTTTCGTAGAGCTTGAGGGAGAGCGCCGCGGAGACGGCGAGGGCCACGGCGGAGACGGCCACGCACGCCGCCACGCCCGCCACCATGCCCGCTGGCGTCTCCAGTGCCGCGAGCAGGTCGGACAGCAGGTCCAGCCCCGGAATCCCGCCGTCGAGCATCCCGCTGTTGCCCAGCACCGCCACCGGCACCACGAACAGGAGCGCAATCGCCGTGGGCAGGATCTGCGTGGCGCGCGTCTGGCCCAGACGGAAGTAGATCGGGGTGACCACGCTTGCCACCACAGATCCTATGAGCAGGGTGAAGCTTGTCACGAAGAGCATCGGCCCCATGAGCTCCGCGTCAAAAGAGAACGCCTCGCCCACCTCGCCGCCGAGCCCCAGCGCACCCGCCACGCCCATGGCGACCAGCGCGCCCACGAGCCCCACGACCATGCCCGCGAGGCCCAGCGTCACGATGGCGCCGTAGCGGCCGAGCACCACGTCGCGCCGGGAGAGCGGCAGCGTGAGGCGGAAGAGGCCCCAGTGGTTGAGCTCGTCGTAGGCGGCCAGGCCCATTGCGCCCATCATGAAGAACATGCAGGTGAGCGTCGCCGGCATCGCGAGCGGCGTCTGCATGCCCAGGCCGATGCACAGGCTCACGATGAGCCCCAAGCCCACGAGCTGCTTCGCGTAGTCGCGGAAGATCGTCATCTCGATAAGGTATGCGCGCTTCATTATCGGACACCGCCCTTCAGGGTGAGAGCCATGTAGTCGTCGATAGTCATGCGGTCGCACGGGATGTCGGGGAAGTTCTCGGCAAAGGCAAAGCGGTCGGGCACGAGCACGTCGATGCCGTATTCGTGCCGCAGGTAGCGCAGGTCGCGCTCCGGGATGATGCCGCTCGCGGCCACGCGTTCGAAGTCCGCCACGCGGCAGCGCGCGATGCCCATCTCGTCGGTGATGACGTCCTTGGGCAGGTCAAAGATGATGTGCCCGGCGTCGATGCAAACGATCCGGTCCGCGATGCGCTCGAGGTCGCTCGTGATGTGGCTGCTCATGAGGACGGCGCGGCCCGGCTCTGCCACGAAGTCGCGCAGGCGGTCGAGCACCTCGTCGCGCGCCATGGGGTCGAGCCCCGCCGTGGCCTCGTCCAGGATGAGCAGGCGAGCGTCGTGCGCAAACGCGCAGGCCAGGCTGAGCTTCATGCCCATGCCGCGAGAGAGCTCCTTGACGGTCTTCTTGGCGTCCAGGCCAAACTCAGCGGTCAGGTGCTCGAAGCGGCGCGCGTCCCAGGTGGCGTAGGCGCGAGCGTAGATGCGGCCCACGTCGGCCATGCGCAGGTGCTCCGGCAGCGAGATGGCGTCAAAGACCACGCCAATCTGCTCCTTGGTTGCCGCACCGGAGGGGTGGGAGAGCTCGGCGCTCGGGGCGCCGAGCACGTACGCCTTGCCGCCGTCTACGGGGAAGAGGCCGAGAAGCGCCTTGATGGTGGTGGACTTGCCGGCTCCGTTCTGGCCGATGAAGCCCACGACCTCGCCCTCGTTTACGGTAAGGTCCACGCCCTCGAGGGAGAACCCGTCGTAGTGCTTGGTGAGGCCGCGTGCCTCGATGAGTGCGCTCATGGTGACGTCCTTTCCGCGCGAGGTCCTTCTCGCACGCTATTCCAGTACCAGGGCGAGCATCTCGGAGAGCTCGTCGTTCGTGAGGCCCATCGCGCGGCCGCGCTCGACCGCCTTGGCGAGAAGCCCCTCGACCTCGCGCAGCTGCTCCTCGCGGATGAGCTCGGCGTTGCCGCCGGCAACGAAGCTGCCCTTGCCCTGCACGGTCTCTATGAGGCCGGTCGCCTCCAGGTCCGCGTACGCGCGCTTGGTGGTGATGGCGCTCACGCGCAGGCTGTTGGCGAGGGCCCGGATGCTGGGGAGCTGCTCGCCCTCCTTGAGCTGGCCCGTTACGATCGCGGTCTTGATCTGGTCCGTGATCTGCTCGTAGATGGGCTTGCTGCTCGAGTTGGAGATGATGATGTCCAAGTTCCGATCCTTCCTTCCCGCCCCTCGGGCGTCCCCTTGGGGGTTTGCCGCTCCGGGGCGTCCCCCTCGGCGGCCGGGGAGCTGCGGACGTCTTCGCGCCTCCCCTCCGGATATACCGTGTATACCCGATAAGTACAGTATATACTCACATATACACAGTGCAAGAGGGAATATGGGAAAGTTTCGGCGGTGCCTCTGCAACAATGGATACGATTTCCCTTGGTGCGAAGGAGGCCCCGTGATCTACGTCATCGACTCGCCGGAGCATCCGCTGCCCGTGGCCGAGGCTGCTGCTGGCCTGAGCTCGGAGATCATGTCCGTTCCGGTTGCCAACTGGGGCGATGCTCTCACGACGTGGCCCGCCCCGGCGCTCCGCCCGGGCGAGGAGGACTTCGGCGGTCGCGCGGAAGAGACGCTCGCCTCGCTCGCCGAGCTGCTGGACCAAGCACCCGGCCCCCACGCCATCTGCGGCTACTCGCTCGGTGGGCTCTTCGCGCTCTACGCGTTCGTGCGGGAGCCGCGTCTCTCCGCCTGCGCGTGCCTCTCCGGCTCGGTCTGGTACGAGGGCTGGGTCGACTGGCTGCGCGCGAACGCGCCCGATTGCGCCGGGCGCTCCGTGTTCTTCTCGGTGGGGAAGAAGGAGAAGCGCGCGGGGCTGCCGTTTCGCCATGTGGAGGAGGATCTGGCTGCCTGCGTGGACATCCTGCGGGCGTGCGGCTGCGAGGTTGCGGTGAGGCTCGGTCCCGGCAACCACATGCAGTACGTGGGGGAGCGTCTCGCCGCTGGCCTCTCGGCGCTGGACGAGGCGGTTGCGGGGCGTTCGTAGGATGGGCGGCAATACAAGCACCCCGCCCGTGGAGCCAAGGGGCGCCGACGAACGGGGTGCTGTGTTGCTGCCAGAACTACAGTGGTGGCCGCGGGCTTGCTACGCGGAAGCGGGCTCGGCGAGGACGGTTCCCTCGGGGAAGGCCCGGCGGAAGAGCCAGCGGGAGACGGGACCGGCCACGAGCAGGTTCCAGGGCAGGGCCGCGACGAAGTTCCACGGGATGTTCGCGAGCCACGTGGGAAGGATCATCGCGGGGTCGCCCACGTGGGCGAACGCCTCGATCGCGCCGTAGAGGGACATGAGGAGCACCATGGGGAGGACCATCATCGTGCTGATGGCCAGCGTGATCGCAAGGCGGCTGCTCTTGCCGGGCGTCACCAGGAAGCGGAACGCGAACCACTTGGCAAACCGGCTGGCCACGAGGACGTCGAGGAGCATGGCTACGACGTAGGCGGGTGGGAAGCCGAGCCAGGCCGCGGCCAGCGTCTCCAGGCTAAAGTCCCAGCCGTGGACGCGTGCGACGTTGTAGAGGGACATCCAGAGCACCATGCAGAAGCACATGATGACGGTGAAGATGAGGCTCTCGCGCTTGTTGGTGGGCATAGGCAGGCAAACCTTTCTCGACGGGTGCGGGCGCCGCTCGACACACAAAAAGACTGGCGTACCGATTCGCGCGGGCACGCCAGCCTGGATATGCGGTCAGTTGTGAGCGGCTGTGGAGAATACCCTATCAAGTTACGTGGCCGCACGTAAGCGTTTTGTTTGTGGAGGCCGAGCCGGACTCGCGTGGGTCAGGAGGCCTGCTCCGGGAGCCGCATGTAGAGCAGCGGGTAGGGGCGCCCCTCCTCGTCGAGGTCCGTCCGGCGGTAGGTGGAAAAGCCCATGTGCTCGTAGAAGCCCACGGCCTGAGGATTCTGCTCGTTGACGGTGAGCTCAGCCACGCCGAGGCGGTCGATCCCGTACGTAAGGAGCTCGCGCCCGAGGCCCTGCCCGCGTGCCTCCGGATCGAGGAAGAGCATCTCCAGGCGGCCGTCCTGCACGCCCATGAAGCCCACGGCCTCACCATCCTTCTCGGCCACGACCAGCGCACCCACGCCCATGAGCGCCTGCGGGACGAACGGCTTGATCTCGGCGACCTCGGCATCAGAGAGGAACTCGTGCGTGGCGCGCACCGAGCGCTCCCACACACGGACGAGAAGGTTGACGAGCTCCGGCATGCGCTCGGAGACGGGACATATTTCCACGCTGCTGCCTGCCATGCGGGTCCTTTCTCTGCGCTGATGCAGGTAGATGATAGTATGTCTTGCACGGCGCGGGAAGATTATGGCTCGCTACGGAGGGTGACAGGCCATAGGGCGCCGTCAACACGCGTGCTCGTGGCATCTACGAGGGGCCTCTTTAGCTGGACGACGTCTCACATTCCGCCGAACCCGGTCTGACGCAGTGCCTCGTAGAGCACGATGGCGGCGGCGTTGGAGAGGTTGAGCGCGCTGATGCGGTAGTCCTCTGGGTTCACGAAGTTGCCGCAGACGTCCTGGGCGAGGAGCGCGGCGTGGTCGATCTGCTGCCCTGGCGCGCCCCAGCTCGCTGCGTTGTCGAGCGAGACAGCGTCTGGCAGCATGGGTATGCGCTCGCAGAGGTCCGCGTGTGCCGCCAGGAGCTCCTCCGGAAGCCCCACGCTCTCGCAGCCAAAGACGAGGTAGTCACCGTCATGGTAGTGCGCCTCGGCATAGGTGCGCCGCGCCTTCTTGGTGAGGAGGTGGAGGCGGGCGTCGGGTCCGGCTGCCTCGAGGAACGCGCCCCAGTTGTCATGGACCGTGACGTCGAGACCCTCCCAGTAGCCGAGTCCCGCGCGACGCAGCGACCGCTCGTCCAGGGAGAACCCGAGTGGTCCCACGAGGTGCAGCCGCGATCCCGTGACCACGCACGTCCTCCCTATGTTTCCGGTGTTCGCCGGGATCTCCGGCGCCACGAGTACGACGTTGAACAAGTCTCCTCCCGGCAGGTCCGGCCCAGGTCTGGCTAAGGATTGGCCCTCGATTAGATCTCGGCGAGGTCGTCTCCGACCTTCGCCTGATCGTCCAGCGCCACGATGACGACCTCGTGCCCGCCAAATCCTACCGACCCGATTGTCCCCTCGGTGAAGCAGGCAACGATGGCGTGGTCGGTGCGATAGATGAAGGTGCGGTCCTCGAGGAACAGGTCGTTCGTCACCTGGTCGTAGTCGACGTCCGCACCGAGGTCGCTCGGGTTCTCGGCGAGAAACGCCCGGAGGCCCGCCTTTGCCGCGAGCTTGAGCTCGCTCTCGCTCATGCCGAGGGCGTCGGTCGCCGGAATCTCCGCACCCTTGTCGAGGTCGTAGAACCTGCCGCTCACGTAGCGGGTGCCGTGCGCCCCGCCGTAGAAGGAGTAGCGGTCGAGGCGGACGCTCGCGATCGAGCCGTCTATGGAGGCGGTGGTGTCGTTGCACCATAGGATTTGCTCGGGGGAGCCGCCGTCGTCCCCTGCCGCAGCCTCGGCGGTCATTGCCTCCTGTGCGGCGAGCCGTTCGGCAAACTCCTGCCGGAGGGTCTCGTTGAGGCGGGACAGCTGCTCGGGCACCTCCCCGTCCGACGTCTTGAACTGGGGGTAAGACCAGAGGTTCGTCTCCTCCCAGGAGCCTGCGCCCGCCTGATATGCGGAGACGGTGATCTCCCGGGAGACGTCTGACGCGGCGTAGGCGGTCTCGTCGGCGCTCTCCTCGACGCCGGTGTCGACGGCGCCCTCGAGCAGGGAGATCACGCGCTGGGCCTCGGCGACCGTCTCGGGGACGGTGTGCAGGGTGACGCCCTCGTCCGGCATGGCGGCGCCATAGCCCATGAGCGACCAGTAGTCGCTGGTCACGGGGCGTTCCATGGCGGTGCGGAAACCTTCGGCGTCGCTCGGTGCGCCGTCGACCGTGAAGACGTTGACGCTTCCGTCGAAGTTGTATTCCTGCAGGTAGGAGAGGACTTGGACGAAGGCGCCGTCGCGCAGCGCGTACGCGCAGCCGCCGGAGCGCTCGCCAACCTCCGAGGGCCCGTATATCGTGGCAAGCACGACGGGCTCCCCGTCGAGCGTGGCGTCCTCAAAGCCGGTGAGCACGTCTTGTCCGTGTGAGAACGCGTCGGGATCGTCGAGCGCGCAGACGAGCTCGCCGTCGCGGACCGTCCAGATTTCCACCACGTAGGGGTGCATGTAGTCGGCATCGTCCGGGTTGCGGTGGCCGAGCACGAGCTCCTCGACGCCATCCCCGTCGTAATCTCTGAGGAGAACTAGGTTGAGGCCGGTGCCCGTCTGGGTCTCGTAGTCGGATTCCGCGGGGCCCTCGTAGGAGGGCTCGCCGTAGGCGGCAACGTATTCCGTGACTTTCCCCGCGTAGAGGCTGTAGGCCTCCTGCCGCGGGTCCGGCTCCGGGGTCTCCTCGGCATCGGCCGCCGGGGCCATCTCGCCCGCGGGGTCCGGTGCCATCTGTGGCGTTGTCGAGCAGCCCGCAAGGGCAATCGCCCCGACGAGAGCCATCGTTGCCAGCGATCGCGTGCGTTGACTGCGCATGGTGAGCCGCCCTTCGGTTTTGCCCTGTCCGCACTCCCAAGTGTAGGGCCTCCGCGGCCCTGATGCGCGATGGGAGGAGAATTATGGCCCTACGTGCGATGTCCGGGCGACCCCGTGCGAGGTTTCGCCCTTCGTGCGATGCAAATCTGGTGGAAAAACGACAGGCGGCGAAATAGATAGCAACGTTCTCCCATGATTAAATATCAAATAAGAAACTGAATATTCAAATTGGTCGAAAAAGGCATCGCACGAAGGGCGAAACCTCGCACGGGGTCGCCCGGACATCGCACGTAGGGCAAAACCTCGCAGCGGGAGCTTCTCCCCGTGGCCCGCTATACTATCGTGAGCAGCAAGATGGCAATACGCAGTTCGAAAGGAACCTCATGATCAAGGACCTGGTGCACGACGACACCATCCTCTCCACTCCGTGCGAGCCCGCGACCGCCGAGGACGCCCCCGTGGCTCAGGACCTCGTGGACACGCTCGCCTCCATTGACGACGCGGTCTGCCTGGCGGCCAACCAGATTGGCGTGACCAAGGCCATCATCGCCTTCCAGGACGACAAGGACGAGGTCCACGTCATGTACAACCCCAAGGTTCTCATGGGTCTGGGTGGCGCCAAGGTCGAGGAGAGCTGCCTTACGCACGAGGAGGTCTCCAAGGTCACGCGCTTCGCCAAGATCAAGGTGTCGTTCGACGACCTCGTGGACGGACAGCTCAAGGCCCGTCGTCGCGACTACGTAGGCTGGACCGCGCAGATGATTCAGCACATGGTCGACCACTGCAAGGGCAAGCTGGTC
This sequence comes from uncultured Atopobiaceae bacterium, assembly GCA_944321005.1. Classification (GTDB taxonomy): domain Bacteria; phylum Actinomycetota; class Coriobacteriia; order Coriobacteriales; family Atopobiaceae; genus Thermophilibacter. The sequence goes on from CALUJT010000035.1 coordinate 10,504, forward strand.
TAGCATGCCCCTCCGCGCCGAGGCCGCCCCGGACCACATAGAGATTCGGGGCGCCCGCGTCCACAATCTCAGGAACATCGACGTCGACATCCCCCTGAACGAGCTCGTGGGGGTTGCCGGCGTTTCTGGTTCGGGCAAGAGCTCGCTTGCGCTGGGCACGCTCTATGCGGAGGGCTCGCGACGCTATCTCGACGCGCTCTCCACTTATACGCGTCGCCGCATCTCGCAGACGGGGCGCGCCACCGTGGACGAGGTGCTGCACGTCCCGGCGGCGCTCGCCCTGCGCCAGCGCCCCGCGGTGCCGAGCGTCCACTCGACCTTTGGCACCTCCACCGAGCTCCTCAACTATCTGCGCCTGCTCTTCTCGCGACTGGGCAGCCACGTTTGTCCCAACGGGCATCGCGTGCCGCCCTCCATGGACGTGGCGCTCGGCCGAGCCACGCGCTGTCCGGTCTGCGGCGTGGAGTTCATGGGGCCGGGCGCGGAGGACCTGGCCTTCAACAGTGGCGGCGCGTGCGCCACCTGCGGCGGCACCGGCGTGGTGCGCACCGTCGACGAGGCCGCCCTTGTCCCGGACGAGAGCATCTCCATCGACGACGGGGCGGTGCTTCCGTGGGGAAGCCTCATGTGGGACCTCATGAAGCAGGTGTGCGGTGCCATGGGCGTGCGCACCAACGTGCCGTTTTGCGAGCTCACGCCCGAGGAGCGCGACATCGTCTTCCATGGTCCCATGGAAAAGAAGCACATCCTCTATCGGGCCAAGAAGGGCGACGCCTTCGCCGAGATGGACTTCACCTACTACAGCGCGGTCAACACGGTGAAAAACGCGCTCTCCAAGGCCAAGGACGAGAAGGGCCTCGCGCGCGTGGCGCGGTTCCTGCGCGAGGACATGTGCCCGGACTGCGGCGGCACACGCCTCTCGGCCGCCGCGCGCGCACCCGAGATTGACGGCATGAGCCTCGCGGACGTCGCCAACATGACGCTCGACGAGCTTGCCACCTGGGTGCCCACGGTCCCGGGGCTCATGCCCAAGGAGATGCGGTCCATGGCGCGGACCATCTGCGCCGAGACGGAAGAGCCCATCTGCCGCCTCCGCCAGCTCGGCCTGGGCTACCTCTCGCTCGACCGTGCCAGCTCCACGCTCTCGACGGGCGAGCGTCAGCGAGTCCAGCTTGCGCGCGCCGTGCGCAACCGCACCACGGGCGTGCTCTACGTGCTGGACGAGCCGTCGATCGGCCTTCACCCCTCCAACGTGGAGGGCCTGCTCGGCGTGGTGGACGACCTGCTGGCAGACGGCAACTCCGTCGTGCTGGTGGACCACGACGTGCGCGTGCTGCGCCACGCGGACCATCTCGTGGAGATCGGCCCCGGGTCCGGCGCCGAGGGCGGTCGCGTCATCGCCCAGGGCAGCGTGGCGGAGGTCGAGAAGAACCCGGCGTCGCGCATCGGCCCCTTCCTCTCCGGCGCGCGGCACGTGCGCGCTCGTGCGCGGGCCGTTGAAGGGGAGGTCTTCTCGGCCGGGTCGCTGCGCCTGGAGACGGGCGCCATCCACACGGTGCGTCCGCTCGTGGTCGAGATTCCCCGCGGGCGTCTCACGGCGGTGACGGGCGTCTCCGGTTCCGGGAAGACGACGCTCGTGCTGGAGAGCCTGGTCCCCGCCCTGCGCGCCGACATCGCGGGCGAGCCGCTGCCGGCGCACGTCCGCTCGGTCGATGCCGCGGGCCTGCGTCGCACCAACCTCATCGATGCCACGCCCATCGGCGCGAACGTTCGCTCGACGGTCGCCACCTACTCCGGCGTCCTCGACGACCTGAGGCGCGCCTACGCCAAGCTCCCGGAGTCCCGCGAGCGCGGCTACAGGGCCGGGGCGTTCTCGTACAACACCGGGTCGCTCCGCTGCCCCACCTGCGACGGCACGGGGCAGATATCGCTGGACGTGCAGTTCCTCCCCGACGTGGACATCCCCTGCCCGGACTGCGGCGGCGCGCGCTACGGGCGCGAGGCGTGGGACGTTCGCCTCGCCGGCGACGTGAGCCTGCCGGAGCTTCTCTCCTACACGGTGGACCAGGCCCGGGAGGCCCTGGCGGTGACGAGCCTGCGCTCCGCCAAGGGCAAGCTCGAGGTGCTGCACGACCTTGGGCTCGGCTACCTCACGCTGGGCGAGGCCACGCCGGCGCTCTCGGGAGGCGAGGCCCAGCGCCTCAAGCTCGCGAGCGAGCTCACGCGCGACCAGGCAGACGCCCTCTTCGTCTTTGACGAGCCCACCATCGGCCTGCACCCGCTCGACGTCGAGGTACTTCTCGGCGTGTTGCAGCGTCTCATTGAGAACGGCGCCACCGTCGTGCTGGTCGAGCACGACCTGGACGTGGTCGCCGGCGCGGACTGGCTCGTCGGCCAGGGCCCCG
>CALUJT010000036.1 GCA_944321005.1 uncultured Atopobiaceae bacterium
CTCCGCGCGCTGCTCACCTGCAAGTCCAAGTACGGCGTCTGCCAGAAGTGCTACGGCTGGGACCTCTCCACGCGTCGCCCGGTCAACATCGGCACGGCCGTGGGCGTCATCGCCGCCCAGTCCATCGGCGAGCCGGGCACCCAGCTCACGATGCGCACCATTCACTCCGGCGGCGTCGCTGGCGCTGACGACATCACGCAGGGCCTCCCCACGGTCGCCCGCATGTTCGACGTCGTCGGCAACGTCAACGAGAAGATTCTCGGCCGCGAGGCCGACCTCGCGCCCGTGTCTGGCCTGCTTCGCATCATGCCCGAGCAGACCGAGTACCTGCTGCGCATCCTGGACACCGACGACCCGAGCCGCATCATCGAGGAGTGGCGCGTCCCGGCCTCCGTCCGCTTCATGCCCGACGTGGAGGACGGCGTGGAGGTCCGTGCCGGCGACCAGATCACCCGCGGCTTCGTCAACTTCCGCAAGCTGCGCAAGCTCACGGACATCGAGTCGACGATGCACACCTTCGTCGAGTCCGTCAAGGACGTCTACACCTCCCAGGGCGTCGACCTCAACGACAAGCACATCGAGGTCATCGCGCGCCAGATGCTGCGCCGCGTCCAGGTGACCAACCCGGGCGACTCCCAGTACCTGCTGGGTCAGTACGTCGACCGCTACGTCTTCGCGGACACCGTGCGCAACGTGACCCTCGCCGGCGGCACCCCGCCCGAGGCCGAGCCCGTCATCCTCGGCACCCTCAAGGTCGCGAGCTCCATCGACTCCTGGCTCTCCAGCGCGTCGTTCATCCGCACCGCCGGCGTTCTCACCGAGGCCGCCATCGAGGGTGACGTCGACCACCTGCTCGATCTCAAGTCTAACGTCATCGTGGGCAAGCAGATCCCCGCGGGCACCGGTCTGGAGGCCTACAACAACGTGGAGCTCACCTACCACGGCACCAAGATCGACGGCCCCACGTCGCCCCTGGCCAAGAGCCTGCCCGAGTGGGCGCCCGACGAGCTCAAGACCATCGAGGAGCAGCTGCCCAAGCAGCTCGACTGGGTGGGCGACGACTACGGCTTCGGCGGCGTGTACTCCAAGAACGGCCGCACGCTCTCGAGCGAGGACGCCAAGCTCTACCTCTTTGACGACCTCGGCGTCTCGCAGCGCTGGACCAACAAGTTCAGCGAGGTGGGCATCGAGACGGTGGGCGACCTCATCGGCAAGACCGAGGACGACCTGCTGCGCATCGACGGCATCGGCGCCAAGGCGATCGAGGAGCTCCGCGACGGCCTCGAGGCCCGCGGCCTGCTCTACATCCTCGAGCCCGATGACTCCGAGGCGGACAGCGAGGACCTCTCCCAGCTCCTGAACATGGTCTTCTCGCCGGATGCCGACGCCGACATCATGCTCGGCACCGCCGCGCCGTCCACTCACCACTTCGACGACGAGCTCATCGGCGGCTCCGACTCCTCCGCGAGCGACTCCGACGTCATCAACGAGGACCTTGGCTCCCTCGATGACCTGCTCTCCCAGGTCGTTCGCCAGGAGGCCGGGGACGAGGAGTAGCCCCTAGCGCCAATGACGCCGCAAGGCGACTCAGGCGCCGGTTCCGCAGTTGCGGGGCCGGCGCCTTTTGCGTTGCGCGCGGGGCGCCCCTTCAAACTCTGGGATTTCTGTACACTGGGAGAGACCTCTTCCAGACCGCCCAGTGTTTGCGCAGCTAGACGAGCTGCTCGTTCTTCTCGCCCCGTCGAACGTCCGCGCAGTGTACAGAAAAGTCAGAGTTCGCTGATGAGGCCTCGGCGCGACGCGGCGCCGTCTGCGCCGCCTGCCGGCAGAAAGGCGCCGCCCGCGAAGGTTACACGAACCTGTCGCTGGATTTTACTTATCCAACACTCGGTCATTTACTGCCATCTACCACGTCTTCAGCGAAGCTTTAGATCAAATATGGAAGCAGCAGGCTATTATTGCGGGTTCTGGCGGCCGCATGACAGGAGGCGAGGTGATAGCCTCCGCGCATGGAGACCATCATCTGTGACATATCCGCATTTCTGTACTGGCGCGTTCCGCCCGTCGTCCGTCTGCTCGTGAGCGCGGCGGACGACGACCCCCTCCTTGCCAATCTGGTGAGCCCCGAGGGGCTTGCCGAGCTGCGCGCGGGCTGCGCCGAGCTCCCCCTGGCTCGTGCGTGCGCATCCTCCGGCATTCACTGGCGGGCCGCCGGGGAGGCGTCGCGTGCGATTCGCTCGTCGGCGGCACTTCTCTCCGTGGGCATGGAGGGACCCGTGGACGTGCTGGTGACAAGGCGCGAGCAGACTCGGCGGGCAACCGTGGTGAGGCCTCGTCTCTGGTCTGCCGGCGTTTCCCAGGAGGAGCTGAGCCGGGTATCGGAGGATCTCAGCGTGGTCTCTCCGGAGTTTGCCCTGCTACAGCTTGCACGGAGGGCAAGCCTTGTGAGGACGGTGCTCCTGGCTTCCGAACTCTGCGGCTCCTTTGCCGTCTATACGGCTCCGGAGTGCGTGCGGGAGGTTCTCCAGCAGCTCGTGGAGGGCAACGTGCTTCCCAGGATGGGCGGCTGGGACCCCTGCCTCGACCGCGAGGGGAAGCTCACGGACCTCTGGTCGAGAAAGCCCCTGGCCACTCCCGCCGACCTGCGACGCATTGCCGAGCAGTCTCCTTCGTCGGGTGGGCGCGAGAGGCTGCTCGAGGCCGTTCGGCTGGTGAACGCGGGCGCCGCGTCGCCATTTGAGGCAAAGGCGGGTGTCATCCTCGGTTTTTCTCGCAGGAGAGGAGGGGAGGGTCAGGGCGGGTTCGTTCACAACCAGCGCATCGCGCTCGCCCCCGAGGCACGAGCGCTTGCCCGCCGATTCAGCTGTTACTGTGACCTCTACTGGAGCGAGGGCTTGGATCTCGAGTGCCAGAGCAGGCTCGCGCACGACATCGGATCGAGTTTCCTCTCGGACTCCGACAGGACGGCCGCCCTCAGGCTGATGGGGGTGGAGGTCCTGCCGGTGACCTACCGACAGCTCAAGAACGAGGCTCGTACTCAGACGCTCTCCAAGATGGTGGCGGAGAAGAGGGGCGTTTCCTGGGCGCCGCCGACGGAGAGGCAGCGTGTGGCGGGCCAGCGCCTTAGAGGCGAGGTCCTTGTTGACTGGGAGGGCCTCCCGTTTGTCTGATGCGGGGTGACCTGGGGAGGCACGGCAGAGCGAACTCCGAGTTTTCTGTACATTGAAGGGGCGTCGGAGTGGGCGAGAAGAACAAGCAGCTCGTCTACCTGGGCAAATGCAGGAGCGCTTAATGTGCGCCCGTGCGCAGTGTACAGAAAAGTCAGAGTTCGCCAGCGGGCGCGCACGCCGGCCGCAGCGAGGCGCGCTCGGACGCGTACGCGAGCCCGTCCACGACGGCGCGGCCCCAGAGGTCGACCGTCTCAAACGAGCCGCAGGTCAGAAGGGCGCCATCTGGTGCGAGCGCGCGGACCTTCTCGCCTCGCCAGGCAAGGGCGGAGACGTAGTCGTCGTGGATTCCGGCAAGCGGCTCTACGCCTCCGGCCGCGACCCATGCGTCCGCCCGGGCAACAATTCCGTCTCGCAGCGCCTCGGCAAGTGCCGAGAAGGACGGCGTGGCCCCCAAGTCCGCCAGGGAGATCGCCCCCAGATCGGCGGGGGCGCGCTCGACGTTGACGCCCACCCCGCAGACGGCAAAGGCGTTGCCTGCGCCGTCGCGCGCCGCCTCCACGAGTATGCCGCCGAGCTTGCGATTGCGTGCCAGAATGTCGTTGGGCCACTTGAGCTGCGGCGCATTGGCAAGCTCGATGCCGGCGAGCCCGTCCAGCACGCCAAGGCCGCAGGCCGCGGCCAGCCCGGGCAGCTTGGAGGGCGGCACGTTCGGGCGCAGCAGCACGGACAGGTGGAGGTTGCCCTTGGGGGAGGCCCACACGTGGCCGCGCCGCCCGCGCCCGGCGGTCTGCCGGTGTGCGGCGACGGCGGAGCCGCTCGGCGCCCCGGCCAGGCCGAGCGTCCGGACCTCGTCGTTGGTGGACGCGACCTCGTCAAGCACGCGCACGATCGGGCCCATGGGCACGCTCCCTCCTGACTCAGCTGCAGAGACGATTGTAGACGAGCGCTCTGGGCGCACGGCCACCGCCGGCGGAAATGCCCAGTGTGAAGCGGGCGCATGTGGAGGAGTCGTGGCAAAATTGAAAAGGTGAACAATGCCGGCGTTATGCCGGTCGCACATTGACTAGCCTACGAAAGAGATGTTGACGGGTTAACATCGAATCGACCACGGCAACTACGACGACAGGGGGCGTGAAGATGGGATTCCGCATTCTGGGCACGGGCTCCGCGCTTCCGGCGCGCTCGGTGACCAATGACGACCTGTCCGAGTTCCTTGATACCTCTGACGAGTGGATCTTCCCGCGCACCGGCATCAGGAGCCGTCGCATCTGCGCGGACGAGACCCTCGACGACCTCTCCGTCGAGGCGTGCCGCCTGGCCCTCGAGGCCGCCGGCGTCACGCCCGACCAGCTCGACCTCATCATCTGCTCCACCACGAGCGGCGACCACCTCATTCCCGCCGAGGCCTGCGCCATCGCGGAGCGCCTGGGCGCGAGCTGCCCCGCCTTCGACGTCTCCGCCGCCTGCGCGGGCTTCGTCTTCGCGCTCGACGTGGCGGACGGCTACTTCGCGCGCGGCCGCGCGGAGCGCGTGCTCGTGGTGGCCGCCGAGAAGATGAGCCGCCTCGTTGACTGGGAGGACCGCGCCACGTGCGTCCTCTTCGGCGACGGGGCCGCCGCGGCCGTGCTGGGCGCGGGCGGGGAGAGCCCGCTCGCCATGCGCCTCGAGACCGAGCCCTCGGTGGACATCCTCCACGTGCCGGGGATCGGCGGCAGCTCGCCCTATGACAGGACCGAGCACCCCGCCAACGTACTCGCCATGGAGGGCCGTCGCGTCTTCAAGTTTGGCGTGAACGCCATCTGCTCCTCGGTGAGCGCCCTCTGCGAGGAGGCGGGCGTCTCTGTCGAGGACATCGACCACTTTGTCTTCCACCAGGCCAACGAGCGCATCCTCTCCTCGGCCGTGTCCCGCCTCGGCATCGATCCCGCCAGGGTGGCGCGCGTCCTCGAGGAGACGGGCAACATCTCGAGCGCCTGCATACCCCTTGCCCTCGACAGGCTCGCCCGCTCGGGCGAGCTCGCATCCGGCCAGCTCGTCGTTCTCGTGGGCTTTGGCGCCGGGCTCGACACGGGGGCCTGCCTGCTCCGCTGGGAGTAGGCCGAGAAACGTCCATCGGCGCGCCCGACCGGGCGCACGGAGAAAAGGAGAAGAACCATGGCAGATCAGAGCACCTTCGACCGCGTGTGCGCCATCGTCCGCGAACAGGGCGGCCTCGACGACGTCGAGCTGACCGCCGAGACCACGCTCGCCGAGGTCGGCCTGGACAGCCTGGCCACCGTCGAGGCCGTCATGGCCTGCGAGGACGAGTTCGGCATCGAGATCGACGCCGAGTCCAACCCCACCACCATCGGCGAGTTCGTCGAGATGGTCGACTCCCTCCTGGAGAACTAGTCATGCTGCGCACCCCCATCTGCGACCTTCTCGGCATCGAGAAGCCCGTCTTCCAGGGCGGGATGGCCTGGATCGCCGACGCCTCCCTCGCCGCGGCCGTTTCCGAGGCCGGCGGCCTGGGAGTCATCGCGGCCATGAACGCCAACGCCGACTGGCTGCGCGACCAGATCCACGAGCTTCGCGAGAAGACCGACAAGCCCTTCGGCGTGAACGTCATGCTCATGAGCCCGTTTGCCGACGAGGTCGCCCAGGTCGTCATCGACGAGCGCGTCCCCGTGGTGATCACGGGCGCGGGCAACCCCACCAAGTACATGAAGGCGTGGAACGCCGCGGGCATCAAGGTCATCCCCGTGGTTGCCTCCGTGGCCATGGCCAGGCTCGTCCAGCGCGCCGGTGCCGTGGCCGTGGTGGCCGAGGGCACCGAGTCCGGCGGCCACATCGGCGAGACCACCACGATGGCGCTCGTCCCGCAGGTCGTCGACGCCGTGAAGATCCCCGTCATCGCCGCGGGCGGCATCGCCGACGGCCGGGGCTTCGCCGCCGCCCTCATGCTCGGCGCCGTGGGGGTCCAGGTGGGGACGCGCTTCCTCGTGGCCAACGAGTGCACCGTGTCCGACAAGTACAAGGACATGGTCATCAAGGCCAACGACATCGCCACGCGCGCGACCGGCCGCTCCACCGGCCACCCGGTCCGCGCCCTCAAGAACCCCTTCTCGAACAAGTACGCCCAGATGGAGTCCGCGGGCGCCTCCGAGGAGGAGCTCAACGCGCTGGGCACCGGCGCCCTGCGCAAGGCGGCCAAGGAGGGCGACTACGAGAACGGCTCGTTCCTCTGCGGCCAGATCGCCGGCATGGTGCACGAGCGCCAGAGCGCGCTCGAGATCGTGGACGACCTCGTCAACGGGGCCGAGAAGGTCCTGTCTGGAGCGATGCAATGGGTAAGGTAGCCTTCCTCTTTGCCGGCCAGGGCGCCCAGCACCCCGGCATGTGCGCAGACCTCATCGAGTCCGAGGCCGCGGCCAGGGCCGTCTTCGACGCCGCCGACGCCGTGCGTCCCGGCACCACCGAGCAGTGCCTCTCCGGCACCAAGGAGGAGCTCTCTCAGACCATCAACACCCAGCCCTGCGTCTTCGCGGCGGACCTCGCGTGCGCCCGCGCCCTCGAGGCGCGCGGCGTGACGCCGGACGTTGTCGCGGGCTTCTCGCTCGGCGAGGTGGCCGCGCTCACGTTTGCCGGCGCCTACACCGACGAGCGGGGCTTCGAGCTCGTGTGCCGCCGCGCCGAGCTTATGGCCGACGCCGCGGCCGCCAACCCCGGCGCCATGCGTGCCGTCGTGAAGCTCGACGCCGCCACCGTCGAGCGCCTCGCCGCCGAGGCGGGCGAGGCCTGGCCCGTCAACTACAACAGCCCCCTCCAGACCGTCGTCGCCGGGACCGCCGAGGCGTGCGAGAGCCTCGACGCCCTCGTGAAGGAGGCCGGGGGGCGCGCGATGAAGGTCGCCGTCTCGGGCGCCTTCCACAGCCCGTTCATGGCGGACGCCGAGCGGGGCCTCACGGAGTACCTCGCCGAGGGCCACGAGCCCGGTGAGACCCGCGTACCCGTGCTCGCCAACCGCACGAGCGAGCCGTACCCGGCGGACGCCTCCGGGCGCGCCGCCCTTCTCGCCAGCCAGGTGGCCAATCCCGTGCAGTGGGTGCGGACCCTGCAGAACATGGCGGCCGACGGCGTGGACACCTTCATCGAGGTGGGCCCGGGCAAGACCCTCACGGGTCTCGTGTCGCGCACCCTCGAGGGCGTGACCGCGCTGCCGTGCGAGACGGTCGAGCAGCTCGAGGCCGTCCTCGCCGCCCTCTCCGAGAGAGGGGAGTAGCAATGGCCGAGAAGATCGGGACCATCGAGCGCGACGCCTCCCGTCGCGTGGCCCTCGTCACGGGCGCCTCGCGCGGAATCGGGCGCGCCGTCGCGGAGGGGCTCGCCGCCGACGGCTTTGACCTCGCCCTCGTCTATGCGGGCAACGAGGCTGCGGCCGCCGAGGCCGTGGCCGCCTGCGAGGCCGCCGGCGCCACCGCGCGCGCCTACCGCTGCGACGTCTCCGACCCCGAGGCCGTGAAGCAGGTCGTCGACGCGGTGATGGCGGACTTCGGCAGCGTCTGGGCCCTCGTCAACAACGCGGGCGTCACGCGCGACGGCCTGCTCGTCCGCATGTCCGACGAGGACTTCGCGCGCGTCATCGACGTCAACCTCAAGGGCGCCTTCCACACCATCCGCGCCCTCTCGCGTGCCTTCATGCGCCAGCGCGGAGGCCGCATCGTGAACATGGCCTCCGTCGTGGGCCTCATGGGCAACGCCGGCCAGGCCAACTACGCGGCCTCCAAGGCCGGCCTCATCGGCCTCACCAAGTCCGTCGCGCGCGAGCTCGCCCCGCGCGGGGTCACCGTCAACGCCATCGCGCCGGGCTTCGTCGAGACCGACATGACGGCCGTCCTCTCCGAGAGCGTGGTCGAGGGCTACGAGAGGCAGATCCCCCTCGGGCGCCTCGCGAGCGCGGAGGAGATCTCCGCCGTGGCCCGCTTCCTCGTGAGCGACGCCGCGTCCTACGTAACCGGGGAGGTCATCCGCGTCGACGGTGGCATGGCGATGTAACTGGCACGCGTGCAAAAGGGACAGTCACTTTTGCACGCTCACATGACAGACGTGCAAAAGTGACTGTCCCTTTTGCACGCGATGGGAGTTGAGATGGAGCACAGGGTAGCAATCACCGGCATCGGCGCCGTCACGCCGCTCGGCAACACCGCCAAGGAGACCTGGGAGGCCATGGTGGCGGGCAGGTGCGGCATCGGCCCCATTACCCACTTCGACACCGAGAACTTCAAGGTCAAGGTCGCGGCCGAGGTCAAGGACTTCGACGGCGCCGCCCTTCTCGGCAAGCAGGAGGCCGCGCACCTGGACCTCTTTTCCCAGTACGCGCTCGTGGCCTCCGACGAGGCGATGGCCGACTCCGGCCTCGACGCCGAGGACGCCGTCGACCGCGAGCGCCTGGGCGTCTACGTGGGCTCGGGCGTGGGCGGCATCAACGCCTTCGCGGACAACGTCCACGTCATCGCCGACCGCGGGCCGCGTCGCGCGTCCCCCTTCATGATCACGATGATGATCGCCAACATGGCAACCGGCAACATCGCCATTCGCCACAAGGCCCTCGGCCCCACGCTCCCCGTCGTGACCGCGTGCGCCACCTCCGCCCACGCCGTGGGCGAGGCCTTCCGCGCGATCAAGCACGGCTACGCCGACGCCATCCTCGCCGGCGGCGCCGAGGCCGCCATCATGCCGGAGTCCATCGCGGGCTTCACCAGCTGCCGCGCCCTCACCACCAACCCCGACCCCGCCACCGCGTGCCGCCCGTTCGACGCGGAGCGCAACGGCTTCGTCATGGGCGAGGGCGCCTGCGTGCTCGTCCTCGAGGAGTGGGAGCACGCAGTCGCGCGCGGCGCCCACATCTACGCCGAGCTCGTGGGCTACGGCAACACCGACGACGCCCATCACATCACGAGCCCCGACCCCGAGGCCGCGGGCATCACCCGCGCCATCAGGCAGGCCGTGGAGGAGGGCGGCGTGAAGCCCGAGGAGGGCCTCTACATCAACGCGCACGGCACCTCAACCAAGCTCAACGACGCCTCCGAGACGCTCGGGTTCAAGCAGGCGCTCGGCGAGAAGAACGCGCGTGCGGCACACGTCTCCTCCACCAAGTCCATGACCGGCCACATGATCGGCGCCACGGGCGCCGTGGAGGCCATGGCCTGCGCCCTCGCCCTCGAGAACGGCATCGTGCCGCCCACGATCAACTACCACACGCCCGACCCGGCGTGCGATCTCGACTACACGCCCAACGAGGCCGTGGAGTGCGAGCTCACCTGGGCCCTCTCCACCAACCTCGGCTTCGGCGGACACAATGCGGCGCTCGCCCTGCGCGCCGTGGAGAGGAGCTAACCATGGACTCTGCCAAGATTTCCGAGATCGCCGACATCATGAGGAGTCACGGCCTCACGCGCGTGCGCGTGGAGGACCCGGACGGCTCGGCCGTCGAGCTCGAGTGCGGCGGCGCGCCCTCGGCTGCCCCGGCGCCCGCGCCGCTCCCCGCGCCCGTCGCTCCGGCGCCGGCCCCCGCGCCTGCGCCCGCGGCTCCCGCCCCCGCCGGCGACGAGCCCCTCGACATGTCCCACACCACTGCGGTTCGCGCCCCCATGGTCGGTGTCTTCTACGCCGCCCCCGCCCCCGGTGCCGAGCCCTTCGTGCAGGTGGGCTCCAAGGTCAAGAAGGGCGACACCCTCTGCGTCATCGAGGCGATGAAGGTCATGAACGAGGTGACCGCGGAGGAGGACGGCGAGGTCGTGGACATCTGCGTGAAGGACGGCGACCTCGTCGAGTACGGCTGCTGCCTCATGAAGATCTACTAGGGGAGGGCGTCGCATGAACAAGGAGGAGCTCAAGAGCCTGCTGCCGCACCGCGAGCCCATGCTCCTGCTCGACGAGGCGGAGGTCGTCGACGGCGAGGCTCACGGCAAGATCACCATCACGGGGGACGAGTTCTTCGTCCGGGGCCACTTCCCCGGCAACCCCATCGTCCCCGGGGTCATCCAGTGCGAGATGCTCGCGCAGAACTGCTGCGTCCTTCTTGCCAACGACCTCGCCGCCAAGGGCGCCACGCCCTTCTACACGAGCCTCGACAAGGTGCGCTTCAAGCACCCCGTGCGTCCTGGCGACACCATCGAGCTCACCTGCCGCATCACCAAGAGCCGCGGCCCCTTCCGCTTTGCCACGGGAGAGGCGCGCGTCAACGGGGAGCTCTGCTGCCAGGCGGAGATGTCCTTCGCGCTCATGTAGCGGCCGGCCGTGCAAAAGGGACAGTCACTTTTGCACGGCTCTTGGCATTTGACGAGAGCGGCGTGCAAAAGTGACTGTCCCTTTTGCACGGTGCGCCAGGAGGCAACGATGTTCGACAAGATTCTCATCGCAAACCGCGGGGAGATCGCGGTCCGCGTGATACGCGCGTGCAAGGAGATGGGCGTCAAGACCGTGGCGGTGTACTCCACGGCCGATGCCGAGGCCCTTCACGTGGCCCTCGCTGACGAGGCCTACTGCATCGGCGGGCCGCGCCCCGCGGACTCCTACCTCAACGAGGACGCCATTCTCACGGTGGCCCTCCAGTCCGGTGCCAAGGCCATCCACCCGGGCTACGGGTTCTTCTCGGAGAACGCGCACTTCGCCCGCGAGTGCAGGGAGTGCGGCCTCGTCTTCATAGGCCCGGACCCCGACGTCATCGATCGCATGGGCGACAAGGACAACGCGCGCCGCACCGCACGCGGCGCCGGAGTGCCCATCGTCCCAGGCTGCGACCTGCTCAAGACTCCGGAGGAGGCCGAGGCCGAGGCCGGCCGCATCGGCTGCCCCGTGCTCATCAAGGCGCGCTCGGGCGGCGGCGGGCGCGGCATCCGCAAGGTCGAGAGCCCCGAGGACGCCGGGAAGGCCTTCGCCGAGGCCCACGCCGAGGCCGAGGCCGCCTTCGGCGACGGCGAGTGCTACATGGAGAAGTTCGTCTCGCCGGCGCACCACGTGGAGGTTCAGGTTCTGGCGGACGCTCACGGCAACGTGGTCTCCCTCGGCGAGCGCGAGTGCTCCGTGCAGCGCCGCAACCAGAAGCTCATCGAGGAGAGCCCCGCCCCCTGCCTGGACGCGCACCCCGGCGTGCGCGAGAGCATGCACAAGGCCGCCCGCGACCTCACGCGCGCCGTGGGATACGTGGGCGTGGGCACGATCGAGTTCCTCTTTGCGGACGACGGCAGCTTCTACTTCATGGAGATGAACACGCGTCTGCAGGTGGAGCACCCCGTCACCGAGTTCGTGAGCGGCATCGACCTCGTGAAGTGGCAGCTGCGCGTGGCCTCCGGCTCCGAGCTCCCCTTCACGCAGGACGACATCGTCGTCGCCAACCACGCCATCGAGTGCCGCATCAACGCGGAGACCCCCGACTTCCTCCCGTCCTGCGGCGACGTCACGATGCTGCACGTCCCGGGAGGCCCGCAGGTGCGCTTTGACTCCGCGCTCTACGTGGGCGCGGTCGTTCCGCCGTACTACGACTCGCTGCTGGGCAAGCTCATCGTGTGCTCCTCCACGCGCGAGGAGACCATCCGCAAGATGCGCTCGGCTCTCGGCGAGCTGGTGATCGACGGCGTGGCCGAGAACAGCGAGCTTCACCTCGACATCCTCGCCAACCCCGAGTTCGTCTCGGGCAACTACCACACCAACCTGATGGAGCACCTCTATGAGTAAGCGGGAGAAGAGCGTCAACGCGCTCGAGGGTCCGGTCACGGAGATCGCCGCCGAGTTCCCGGAGCGCCACGTCCTCGTCAAGTGCCCCGGCTGCAAGCGCGTCATCGACCAGGCAAAGTTTGCCGAGAACCTCGACGTCTGCCCGCGCTGCGGGCGTCACCTGCGCGTCTCCGGCCGCAAGCGCATGCGCATCACCGTGGACGCGGGGAGCTTCGAGGAGTGGGACGCCAACCTTGCCGCCACGGACTTCCTTGACTTCCCCGGCTACGCCGAGAAGCTCGCGGACGCCCGCGAGAAGAGCCACGAGAACGACGCGGTGGTCTGCGGCGTCGGCACGATAGGGGGCCACAAGGCCGCGCTCTTCTTCATGAACGCCGACTTCATGATGGGCTCCATGGGCTCGGTGGTGGGAGAGAAGATCTGCCGCACCTTCGAGCGCGCCACGGAGCTCGGCCTGCCCGTCGTGGGCTTCACCGTCTCCGGCGGCGCCCGCATGCAGGAGGGCACGACCTCCCTCATGCAGATGGCCAAGGTCTCCGCGGCGGTGCGCCGCCACTCCGA
>CALUJT010000037.1 GCA_944321005.1 uncultured Atopobiaceae bacterium
GAGCAGACGCCGCACGTTCAGGCGGGGAGGCCAGATCACGACGATGGCGGCGAGGGCGACGGGCGTCACGGAGACGGCCGGGAAGCCGAAGTCGACGCACCACACGGGAAGCGACGCCGCGGCCACGATCGACCCGAGCGAGACGTAGCGCGTGGGGATCACGAGCACGAGGAAGAGGGCGAGCAGGCCCACGCCGATGGGCCAGTAGAGGCCAAGGGCCGCGCCAAACCCCACGGCGATGCCCTTGCCGCCGTGGAAGCGCAGGTACGGGCTGAAGACGTGGCCCAGGATGCAGAAGAGGAAGACCACGGAGAGCGCCGAGCCGAAGGAGGTGGTGTGGTCGAGCGAGGCCACGTCGCCCCCCAGGGCGAGCGCCGCGACGGCCCAGCGGGCCACGAGCATCCAGACGAGCCCCTTTGCGGCGTCGAGCAGGAGCGTGAGGCCGGCGGCGCCCTTGCCCACCGAGCGCGCGACGTTGGTGGTGCCGATGTTGCCGGAGCCCACGGTGCGCACGTCCACGTGGCCCATGAGCATGGCCACGATCAGTCCGAAGGGTATGCCGCACACGAGGTAGGCCCCCGCGGCGAAGACCGCGGTCCAGAGGGCGAGGTCGCTCACGCTCGGTCGCCCCCCTCGGACTTGCGGCGGAACTTGAGGCGCACGGGCGTGCCGGTGAGGTCGAAGCGGGCGCGCAGGCGGTTCTCGAGGAAGCGCTCGAAGTTGTCGTCAACGAGGTCGGGGGCGTTGCACCAGAAGGAGATGACGGGCGGCTTGGAGCCCGTCTGGGTGGCGTACTGGATCTTGAGGCGGCGTCCGCGCTCGCTGCGCGTGTGGCCTCCCTCGCGGATCTGGGCGAGAAGGTCGTTGAGCTCGACGGTCCTCAGCTGGCACGCATGCGCCTCCACGGCGCGCACGGCGAGCGCGAGGACCTTGTCCGTGGCGCGGCCGGTGAGGGCGGAGACGTTCACGGTGGGGATCCACGGCGCGAAGGCGAGGCGCTTGTCGATGGAGGCCACGATCTCGTCGCGCTGCTGATCGGTCTCCACGAGGTCCCACTTGTTGAGCACGAGCACGAGGCCGCAGCCGCGGTCTATGGCCATGCCGGCGACCTTCTGGTCCTGCTCGGTCACGCCCACCGTGGCGTCCACCACGAGCAGGCACACGTCCGCGCGGTCGATCGCCTGCAGGCCGCGCACGAGGCTGTAGTACTCCACGTCCTCGTGGACCTGGGTCTTCTTGCGCATGCCCGCGGTGTCCACGAGGCGGATGGGCTGGCCCTTCCACTCGATCACGGTGTCGATGGCGTCGCGCGTGGTGCCCGCGACGTCCGAGACGATCGAGCGCTTCTTGTTGGCGAGGCGGTTGGCCAGGCTGGACTTGCCCACGTTGGGGCGGCCGACGATGGCGAGGGAGAGCATGTCGTCCTCGGGCTCGTCATCGGTGGGCTCCGGGAGGGCGTCCACTATCTCGTCCAGGAGGTCTCCCGTGCCGTGTCCGTGGCCGGCCGAGACGGGGCGCGGCTCGCCCACGCCGAGGGCGTAGAAGTCCCAGAGGCCGTCCTGCTCGGTGGAGGGGTCGTCCTTCTTGTTGACCACGAGGAAGACGGGCTTGTCCTGGCGGCGCAGGACGCGCGCGACCTCCTCGTCCTCGTCGGTCACGCCGGTGGTGCCGTCCACCACGAACACGATGACGTCCGCCTCCTCGCAGGCCATGAGGGCCTGCTCGCGGATGCGCGGCGCGAAGACGTCCTTGGACTTGACGGACTCGATGCCGCCGGTGTCGATGAGGGTGAAGTCTCGACCGTTCCAGTCTGCGTCGTGGTACGAGCGGTCGCGCGTGACGCCGCGCGACTCGTGGACGATGGCGTCGCGGCTCACCGCAATGCGGTTGACGAGCGTGGACTTGCCGACGTTGGGGCGGCCGACCACGGCGACTACGGGCTTGGGCATCTTGTCTCCTTGCTATTCCATTGGTGCAGCTAGGGTACCACGAGCGGTAGGATTTGCGCCGTGAGCGCGTCAAATCCCCACAGTGCCGCGCGTGCGGGCCGCAGGGGCGCCGGAGCGCTAGAGGCGCATGAGGATCGCCGCGAGCTCGGCCCGGGTGCAGGGCGTCTGCGGGGAGAGCGTGCCGGCGGACGTGCCCTTGATGATCCCCCGGGACACCGCCCACCTCATGGCCCCCTGGGCGAACGGGGAGACGGACCCCGCGTCCGGGTAGCCGGAGAGGTCGGAGCCCGTGGGGGGCGAGCCGAAGTAGCGCCAGAGGATGGTCGCGGCCTGCTCGCGCGTGAGGGCGTCCTCGGGCCCGTAGAGCCCGTTGGCGTAGCCCGTGACGCAGCCGCCGCGGAGCGCCCAGGCGAGGGCCTCGGCGTAGTAGGCGTTGGGGTTGCAGTCCGCCGGCAGGCCGGAGACGGAGGTCGAGGGCTTGCCGGCGTAGTTCCAGAGCACCATGGCCATCTGGGAGCGGCTGAGCGTGTCGGCGGGGCCGAAGGCGCCCGAGCCGTCGCCGTACCCCGTCATGAAGCCCTTCTCGGCGGCCCAGGTCACGCAGTCGTAGTACCAGGCCCCGGGCGCTACGTCCACGAACCCGGACGTCCCCCTCTGGGCGAGCATCTCGAGGCAGTCCGCGCGCTCCTGCTCGTAGCGATTGATCCAGCCCTGGTGGTACTGAGACTGGGAAGGGTACTGAGCGGCCACGTTGTTCACCACGGCGTCGCACAGGCGGTTCACGAACTGCTCGTCCGTGAGCTCGTTGCCGAGGCTCGCCGCGTTGAGGAAGTAGATGACGCCGCCGGGACCGAAGAGGTTGGTCATGCTCCACACGAGGCCCTTCACGCAGTCGGCGCGGCCCGCCATGGAGACCCCGTGAGACTCGAGGTAGCTCGCGCTGAGGGCGTAGTAGTTGTCGTAGGCGTAGTTGTCCTGCAGGAGCGAGAACTCCGCCGGGTCCGCGGCGTAGGCCTGGTGCCAGGCGCTCTCCGCCAGCGCGCCCACCTCGGTGAGGGCGCCGTTCTCGTACATGGGCACGGAGCCGTCGGACACCTCGGCCGCGCGCGCCACCACGGGCGCGAGCATCGCGTACTTCTCGGCGTCGTAGGAGAGGCAGTACCTGAGGAAGGGGATGAGGCTGTGGCGGCGGTCGAACTGGTAGTAGCCCAGCGCGTTGTAGTCGTCCCCGTAGGAGAAGCCCTGGTCGTAGTTGCCGTGGCTCTCGTACTTGGTGAAGTACTTCATCTCGTCCGATATCTGCACGAGCTCCCTGCGCGCGGACATCAGGCCGGCCGCGGATGCGTCCGCCGCGGGCTCGTAGAAGTCCGCGCGGTCCACGACCACGGTCTCTCCCGCAACGCCCTCGGCGAGCGCGGGCGCGGGCGCGGCGAGAAGGACGAGCGCCAGCGCGGCGCAGGCGGCGGTGCGGTTTCTCATAGGGGCCTCCCCTCAGGCGGCGGTAAGCGACCGCCCGATTGTAGCCGTGGGCGCGCCGCGCCGCGGCGGCGCGGCCGAGCCTCCCGAAAAGCTCGAGATTCCTGAGGGGCCTTGCGCGGCGCTATGCAAGCAGGCCGAGGAGGCAGTCGAGGATGTCGCCCGGGCTCGGCACGCAGACGCCCACGGCCGCGCCGCGCGAGGAGAGCTCGTCGACGATGCGGCCCTGCTCGTCGCCGTCGAGCGTGAGCCGGTCGAAGTTGAACATCACCTCGGGGAGGACCACCAGCGTGCCCCGCAGGTCCGACGGCAGCTGAGCGAGCAGGTCCTCGGAGACGATGAGCCCCGTCACGTTGACGTCCCCGCCGAAGTAGTCGTTGCGGATGGCGCACGGGCGCACGCGCCCCTCCGGGGAGAGCGCGCGGCAGAGGACGTCGAAGGTCTCCTCGGCCGCCTCCCCGCACACGAGGAGCGCACAGAGGTCCTTCTCGGCAAGCCCCTCGCGGACCGAGGACACGTCGCCGGAGCGGCCCTGCGCCACGAGCCCCACCTCGTCGAGGAAGCTCCGCAGCATGCCGATGCCGTCGTAGAACTGGGGGTAGCCGTCGTAGGTCTCGGCGGGCGGGACGGGCAGGCGCGCGTCCACGTAGAACTCGTCGGAGAGCTGGAAGCGCGTGATGCCCAGCGTCTCCCGCGCGCGGCGCTGGTAGGGCTCGAGCAGGCGCACCACGGCGCGCGAGGCATCGACGTCGTCCGAGTAGGAGCTGTGGAAGCGCCGCGAGTGCTTGGTGTACCCCAGCGGCACGACGGCGAGAGAGGTGATGCCGGGGCGGGCCTCGACCCAGTCGAGGGTGGCCTCGAGCTCGGCACCGTCGTTGATGCCGGGGCAGAGCACGATCTGCGCGTGCACCTCCACGCCGCCCGCGAGCAGCCGCTCGAGCACCTCGATGCCGCGGTCCGCGCGCCGACCTATGAGGTTGCGGCGCACCTGGGGGGTGATGGCGTGGATGGAGACGTTCATGGGCGAGAGCCCGCAGGTCACTATGCGCTCGGCCTCCTCGTCCGTCACGTTGGTGAGCGTGACGAAGTTCCCCTGGAGAAAGGAGAGCCGGTAGTCGTCGTCGCGCAGCGTGAGCGTGGAGCGGGCCTCGGGCGGCAGCATCGCCATGAAGCAGAACTGGCACGCGTTCACGCAGGTGCGGATGCCGTCGAAGAGCACGTCGGTGAAGTCGACCCCCCAGTCCTGGCCGGGCTCGCGCCAGAGCTCGCAGGGGGTCACGGTGCCGTCGCGCGGGTCGAGAACCTCGAGCTCGCAGACGCCGCCGTCCGCCTCCCAGCGCCAGTCGATGATGTCGCGCGGCTCGATTCCGTTCACCGAGACGACGCGCATGCCGGGCTCGATGCCCGCCCCCCAGGCGGGGCTCCCCTCCTCCACGGCGGCGACCCACGCGCCCGTCGCCTGCGGCCTCGTGGACGCGTAGTCGGCGCGCTTCTGCTCGGCCATGATTCCCTCCCCCACGCGGTTCTTCTCGACGGTTCTTCTCGACAGCGATTGTGACACACGGCCGAGTCGCACGGGTTCGATTACCATGTTTCTGCGGACACTCTGCCGCCGTCGGGGCCCCGTTTTGTCCGGAGAAACATGGTGATCGCAACGCGACGCCCGCGGCAGTCCCCGGCGGAGACGAGCCGAGAAGAACGGGCTACTCCCCCACGAGCTCCCCGATGCGGGCGCGCACGGCCTCGATCTGGCTCGCGGGCGTGCTCGCGCCGGCGGTGATGCCTATGACGCCGGCGCCCTCGAACCACTCCGCCCTGAGCTCGTCGGCGCCCTCCACGTGGTGCGTGCGCGGGCAGCTGGCGGCGGAGATCTCCGCCAGGCGCGTGGTGTTGGCGGAGATGCGCCCGCCTATGACCACCATGACGTCCGCCTCGCGCGCGAGCTCCTCGGCGGCGGCCTGGTGGCCCGCCGTGGCCTCGCAGATGGTGCTCATCACGCGGACCTCGTCCGCCACGCCCAGGAGGGCGCCCACGACCTCGGCGAGAAGGGCCCGGCGGGCCGTGGTCTGCACCACGACGCCCACCTTGTGCGCGCGCGGGAGCGCGGCGGCCTCCTCCGCGGAGCCCACCACCACGGCGCCCGGCGCGTGCGGGAGCGTGGCCTCCACCTCGGGGTGGCCGGCCTCCCCCACCACCACGACGCGATAGCCCTCCTCGGAGAGCCGCTCGGCGGCCTGGTGGACCTTCTTCACGAAGGGGCACGTGGCGTCGAGCACGCCGGAGCAGAGCTCGCGGGCGCGCTCCTCCTCCTCGGGAACGGTGCCGTGCGTCCGCAGGAGCAGAACGTCGCCCGCGGCGTCCTCGGGCCGGTCCACGGCGTCCACGCCGCGCGCCGCGAGGTCCGCGACCACGCGCGGGTTGTGGATGAGGGGCCCCAGGGTGCGCACGCGCCCGGAGGCGCGGTCCGCGGCCTCCTCCACCATGCGCAGGGCGCGCTCCACTCCGTAGCAGGCGCCGGCCTCGCGCGCCACGCGGATCTGGGCCACGCTAGGCCACCTCCTCGACGCCGGGGTTCTCCGCGCGCAGGGCGTCGCGCAGCTCGTAGACGCGCTCCATGCCCCGGCGCTCCATCTCGGCCACCTGCTCCTTGCGCTTGAGGTGCGAGAGCTCGCCCCACTCGATGGGCTCGCCGGCGCGCATGACCACGCGCTGGCGGAAGCGCAGGTGCCTCGCGCCGATGATGGCGAGCGGCTGCACCGGCACCTTGGCGAGCTGGGCCATGATGGCGTAGCCGCCGTGGCTCCTGGCCTCGGCGTCGGCGCGCACGCGGGTGCCCTCGGGGTAGATGAGCACGCACTCGCCGCGCTGGAGCATGGCGCGGGCGCGGCGGACCGTCTTCATGTCGGCCGTGCCCCGCTCCACGGGAAAGCCGCCCGCGCGGGAGAAGAGCCAGGTGGCGGGGCGGATCTTGTCGAACTCGCTCTTGTAGACGATGCGGACGGGGACGTGCGCCATCCACATGCTCACGACCGCGACCACGGGGTCGAGCATGGACTCGTGGTTCATGATGACGACCCTGCCGCGCGGGTCGTTGAGGAGGAGCTCCGCGCGCTCGAGCCTCCAGGGCCAGAGGAGCTTGGTCACGACCCACAGGATGCGCACGACGGCGCCGATGAGGAGGCGCCCCGGCAGCGGGTGGTCGGCGAGCGCGTGGTCGTAGTAGTCGTCGAAGGTGTTGCCGGCGAAGGCGCGCATGCGGCCGCCCCCCTCGCCCTGCCTAGGCTCGCTCATGGGGCCCTCCCTCCGCCGCCTCCACGAGGCGGACGATCCTGTCCACGACCTCGTCGAAGGAGAGGTCGGAGGAGTCTATGCGCACGGCGTCCTTTGCGGGGCGAAGCGGCGAGGCCTCGCGCGTGGAGTCGTACTCGTCGCGGCGCACGAGGTCCTCGAGCACGGCGCGCTCCGCCGCGGCGTCCACGGGGACGTCCCTCCCGCGGGCGAGGTCCCCGCCGCCGCGCTGGACCGCGCGCCTGCGGGCGCGCGCCTCGGGCGAGGCGCTGAGAAAGACCTTCACCTCGGCCGACGGGAAGACCACGGTCCCGATGTCGCGGCCCTCGGCCACGACGCCGCCCCGCTCGCCATAGGCGCGCTGGAGGGCCACCATGGCCTCGCGCACGGAGGGGTTGGCGGAGACGGGCGAGACGGCGCGCTCGACCTCGGGCGTGCGGATGGCGGCCGTGGCGTCCTCGCCGTCCACGATCACGCGCTGGCCGTCGCCGGCGGGGGCGAACTCTATACGCACGTCGCGCGCGACGCCGGCCACGGCCTCGGCGTCGTCGGGGTCCACGCCCCTCCTGAGGCACGCGAGCGCGACGGAGCGATACATCGCCCCGGTGTCGAGGTACGTGAGGCCGCAGCGGGCGGCCACGGCCCGCGCGGCGGAGGACTTTCCCGAGCCCGAGGGCCCGTCGATGGCGACGATCATGCGTGCTTCTCCCTTCCCTCGGAGGCGCGCCGGACGGCCCCGCGCGGGGACGCCGGCCTCGCGGCGAGCCGCTCCAGCGCGGCCGCCTCCGCCTCCGTCAGCTCACGATAGCCGCCCTCGGCCACGTTCTCAAGGGAGAGCGGCCCGAAGGCGTCGCGGTGCAGGCGCAGGACCTTGTGGCCCACGGCCTGCATCATCTTCTTCACCTGGTGCTTGCGGCCCTCGTGGATGGTGAGGCCCACGACGGCGTTCCTCTCTCCCGCGCCGTTCCTGCCGGAGCCGCGGGGCGCCACCACCGAGAAGAGCGGGTCCCCCGGCCGCAGAAGCTCTGCCCTCGCCGGGGCCGTGACGCCCTCGTTCTCGAGCTCCACGCCGCGGCGCAGGCGCTCGAGGTCGCGCGGGGACGGG
This sequence comes from uncultured Atopobiaceae bacterium, assembly GCA_944321005.1. Lineage (GTDB taxonomy): Bacteria > Actinomycetota > Coriobacteriia > Coriobacteriales > Atopobiaceae > Thermophilibacter. The sequence continues at coordinate 7,819 of CALUJT010000037.1, forward strand.
GTTCCCGAGACGAGCGCGACGTAGTGCTTCTCGACGTGCCGCGAGGGGTGCAGGAGCGCCTGCCCGAGGTTCCCGTCCGTGGTGAAGAGGAGAAGCCCCGTGGTGTCCATGTCGAGCCTCCCCACGGGGTAGAGCCCGGGGTGTTCCGCCACGGGGACGAGCTCGGCCACCGTTGGGCGGCCGTGCGGGTCGCTCATGGTGGTGAGGTAGCCCGCCGGCTTGTAGAGCACGAGGTGGCAGGGGCGCGCGGCGATCTCGCAGACGATGCCGTCAACCGTCACAACGTCCGAGGCCGGGTCCACCTTGCTCCCCAGCTCGGTCACCACCTCGCCGTTCACGCGCACGCGCCCGGCGGTCATGAGGCGCTCGGAGCCGCGGCGGCTGGCCACGCCGGCCCGCGCGAGGAAGCGCTGCAGGCGCATGGGGTAGAGGCCGTCCTCGCGGATGGGGTCGCTCATCGCTCCTCCCCGGCGGCGGGGGGCTCTCCGGCGGCGTCTGCGCGCTCGGGGACCACGCAGCCGTCCTCCGCCTCGTCGCCGAGGAGGTCGCGCTCCTCGTCCATGTCCTCGGCCGCCTCCTCGAGCGTGGAGGCCATCGAGCGTCCGGAGAGGCGCTCGCGGATGAAGCGGCGCGACTCCTCGTCCGGGGCGAAGTCCTCGAGCGGCGGCAGGTCGCGCACGCTCCTGAGGCCAAAGCGCTCGAGGAAGAGGCGCGTGGTGCCCCAGAGGACGGCCTGGCCGCGCTCGCGGTCGCGCCCGACCTCGCGCACGAGGCCCTTCTCGCGGAGGGACGCGATCACGCCGTCCGAGTTGACGCCGCGGATGGCGCGGACGCCCTCGCGGGTGACGGGCTGGTGGTAGGCGATGACGGCGAGCGTCTCGAGCGCCGCCTGGGAGAGGCGCCGCGCGTCCCAGGAGACCACGTAGTCGGCCACCTGGTCGTGGTAGGCGGGGTGGGTGAAGAGCCTCCATCCACCGGCCACCTCGCGCAGCTGGAACCCGCGGTTGGCGTCAGCGTACTCGGCGGCGAGCTCAGCCAGAGCCGAGGCCACCTCCCCGGGCGCGGCGCCCGTGGCGCGCGCGAGGTCCGTGGCGGGCACGGAGTCGTCGGACACGAGGAGAAGCGCCTCGAGAAGCCCCTTGAGGGAGCCGGATTCCAGGCGGTCGAGCGAGCTCATGAGAGGTCTCCTTCCATAAGGGCGTCAGCAGCCTCGGGGTCGAGCTCCGCGAGCACGGACTCGTCGAGCTCGTAGGCGTCGGCGCCCTCCACGTGGGCGATGTCGATCTCGCCGAAGAGCTCGTCCTGGCGCACGCGCACGAGGCCGCGCTTGAAGAGCTCGAGGATGGCGAGGAAGTTGGCGACCACGGTCTCCGGGTCGTCCTGGCCGTCCACGAGCTCGGAGAAGGTCACGCGGCCGCGCCGGCGCACGAGCCTGTCCACGGAGGTGATGGTGAGCGCCACCGGGAGCCTGCGCGGGGCGATGTGCTCGGCCTCGAGGAGGAACGTCTCGCGGCGGGAGTCGATGTCCGCGCAGATGACGGCGAGGCTGCGCAGGGTGATGCCCTCCAGGTAGTCCGGCATGAGCCCGAGGAACTCGGGGTCGGGCCCAACGGTGCGCGGGTGCATGCGGCCCTCGGCCTCCATGCGCGCGCCGAGGGCGGCGCCGGCACCCCTGAACTGCTTGTAGGCGATGAGGCGCGCTATGAGGACCTCGCGCGCCTCCTCGGGGGTGAGGTTCTCGAGGTCGTCCTCCTCGTCCTCCGGGTCCGTCGTACGGCGCAGCGGCTCGTCCGGGACGAGCGAGGCGGCCTTGATGTCCAGCAGCGTGGAGGCCACCAGCAGAAAGTCGCTCGCCACGTCGAGGTCGAGGTCGGCCATGCGGTCGACCTCCTCCAGGTACTGGTTGGCCACCTCGGAGATGGAGATGGAGCCTATGGTGACCCGCTGCCTCGTTACCAGCTGGAGGAGAAGGTCGAAGGGCCCCGAGTACGTCTGTGTGCGGACGCGGTACGACATGGCTACAGCACCGCCGCGAGGGCCGTCATGAGCGCGGCGTAGGCCTGGCCCGCCGTGGCGTCGAGGTATATGCCCAGCGGGTCCACGCGGAGGAGCCCCGGCAGCACGTAGAGCAGGAGCAGCAGGAGGAACATCGCGTACTGCTGGAGCTCGTAGTACCTCCTGCGCGCTGCGGGCGGCAGGAAGTAGAGGACGACCTTCGAGCCGTCGAGCGGCGGGAAGGGAATGAGGTTGAAGAAGCACAGGACGAGGTTCACGTACACGTAGGTCGTGAGGAGGTCCATCGCGCCGTAGAGCGTCTCCGCGGGCAGCGAGCCCCGCCCGAGCGCAAGCGTGGCCCCCAGAAGGGCCGTCCCCAGCACGGCCTGGGCGAGGTTCGACGCGGGGCCGGCGAGGGCCACCAGCAGCTCGTCTCTCCTGGGGTGCCGCAGGCGGGCGGGGTTGTACGGCACCGGCTTGGCAAAGGCGAAGACCGGCGCCCCCAGGAGCGCGCACGCGATGGGAAGGATGACGGAGCCCAGCGGGTCCAGGTGGGCGCGGGGGTCCAGCGTGAGGCGCCCGGCCTCGCGCGCGGTGTCGTCGCCGCACAGGTGCGCCGCCCAGCCGTGGGCGACCTCGTGCACCATGGCGGAGAACATGACCAGGAGCACGGAGACCACGATCGCCAGCAGGTAGTCGAATGAGTACAAGAGCTCTCCCCTCTCGCGGCGTCAGCGCAGCGAGGCCGAGACGCGGCGGCAGAGCCACCCGATCACGAGCAGAATGATAGCAGCCAGGGCAAAGTCGCCGCGCAGGGCGCCGCCCAGGGGCGTCTGAAGCACCAGGAGCCCCTGGGCGGGACCCGGCACGAGCCTCGACGCGATGCCGTTTAGGCCCAGGAGCCAGGTCCGCGCGCCGGCGGGAAGCAGCACGTCCAGGACGAGAAGGACGAGGTAGGCTGCTGCCGCCACGCGGCACGCCGTGGCCACGGCGCGCAGCGCTCGGCTCACGGCTGCGCCCCCTCGATCTTCTCGGTGAGCTCGAGCCACTCGGTCTCGAGCGCGGGGACCTTCTTGGAGAGCGCGGTGTACTCGGTCATGCACTCGTCAAAGCGCTTGGAGTCGTTGTAGAGGTCCTCGCTCGCCATGAGCTCCTCGAGCTCCTTGAGGCGTGCCTGCGCGGGCTCGAGGGCGGCCTCCACCTCCCTGAGGCGCGTGCGCTCCGCCCTGAGGGCACGGTTCCTGCGGTTGCGCTCCTCTGCCTCTGCGCGGCGCTGCTCGCGGGTCTTGACGTTCCTGCCCGTGGCGGCGGGCTCGGGGGCCGCCGCGGCACGTGCCTGCGTCGGCGCCGAGGGGGGCTCCCCCGCCTCGCGGGCCTCGAGCTCTGCCCGCTTGAAGAGGTAGTAGTCGTAGTCGCCGTCGTAGACCGTGACCTTGTGGTCGCGCACGTCCACGACCTTGTTGGCCACGGCGCGGACGAGGTGCTCGTCGTGGGAGATCAGCACGATCGTGCCGGCAAAGTCCACGAGGGCGCGCTCGAGCACGTCCACGGAGTCGATGTCCAGGTGGTTGGTGGGCTCGTCCAGGAGCAGCAGCGGGTCGGGAGCCACGAGCATCTTGGCCAGCGCCAGGCGCGCCCGCTCGCCGCCCGAGAGGACCGAGACGCGCTTCTCCACGTCGTCCCCGTGGAAGAGGAAGGCCCCCAGGAGCCTGCGCTCCTCGGAGGTGGTCCACCCCGCGGCCACCGAGTCCATCTCGCCGAGGACCGTGTTGGCCTCGTTGAGCTGCTCGAGCTGGTGCTGCGCGTAGTAGGCCTGCGTCACGGACTTGCCCAGCGAGACGCTGCCCGCGTCGGGCGCGAGCCTTCCGTTCATGAGCTTCATGAGCGTGGACTTGCCGGCGCCGTTGGGGCCAACCAGCACCACGTGGTCCCCGCGGTACAGCGTGAGGTCCACGCCCGAGTAGACGTGGTTCTCGCCAAAGGACTTGGAGACGCCCTCGAGCTTCACGACCTCGTCGCCCGTGCGCGGCGGCTCCGGGAAGGAGAAGTGCACCTTCTTGGTGCCCTCGGGCAGGATGACGAGCTCGCTCTTGATCTGCTCGATCTTCTTCATGCGCTCCTGCGCCTGGGCGGCCTTGGTGGGCTTGTAGCGGAACTTGTCCACGAAGACCTGCATGTGGGCGATCTCGCGCTCCTGGGCGGCGCGCTTGGCGCGCATCTGCTCGAGGTTGTCCTCGCGCTGCCTGAGGTAGCTCGAGTAGTTGCCGGTGTAGGTGGTGATGCGGCGGTTCTCCACGGCGGCCACGTGGGAGACGCACGCGTCCATGAAGGCGCGGTCGTGCGAGACCAGCAGCACGGCGCCGTCGTAGCCGGCGAGGAACTGCTCGAGCCACTTGACGCTCTCCAGGTCGAGGTGGTTGGTGGGCTCGTCCAGGAGCAGCAGGTCGGGGTGGCGCAGCAGCAGCTTGGAGAGGGCTATGCGCATCT
>CALUJT010000038.1 GCA_944321005.1 uncultured Atopobiaceae bacterium
GTGGGAGAACACGAGCGCGTCCTTGCCCGTGAGCGCGCGGAACTTGTTGGGGTCGGTCACGAAGGGCAGGCCCGTGAGCTCGGCCACCTCGGCGGCCACGGCCTCGTCAAAGCCCTCGGGCGCGTTGAGGCCGGTGCCCACCGCGGTGCCGCCCAGCGCCAGGCGATAGAGCCCCGGCATCGCGGCCACGAGCTCCTCGCGTGACCCCTCGAGAAGCCCGCGCCAGCCGGAGATCTCCTGGGAGAACGAGATGGGCACGGCGTCCTGGAGGTGCGTGCGGCCGCTCTTGACCACGCCCGCGTTCTCCTCCTCCAGGCGCCTCAGGGTGGCCACGAGCTGGTCGATCGCGGGCAGCAGACGCTCGATCACGGCAACCGCCGCCGCCACGTGCATGGCCGTGGGGAAGGTGTCGTTGGACGACTGGCTCATGTTCACCGAGTCGTTGGGGTGGAGCGGCCTCTCGAGCGAGACCCCGCGCTCCGCCGCGATCTGGTTGCCGCGGTTCGCCAGGACCTCGTTCATGTTCATGTTGGACTGCGTGCCGGAGCCCGTCTGCCACACCACGAGCGGGAAGTCGTCCTTGTGCCGGCCGGAAAGGACCTCGTCCGCGGCGGCGCAGATGAGGTCACAGGCCTCGGGCGCCAGGCGCCCCAGGCGCCAGTTGGCGCGAGCGGCCGCCTTCTTCACTATGGCAAAGGCGCGCACGACCTCCGCGGGCATGCGCTCGCCGCCTATGGGGAAGTTCTCGTGGCTGCGCTCGGTCTGCGCGCCCCACAGGGCGTCCGCGGGCACGCGCATCTCGCCCATCGAGTCGCGCTCCACGCGCCAGGCGCCCGTCGTTGCGGCCTCGGCCCCCAGGTTCTTCTCGCCCACGCGCTACTCCTCCTCCGGCTCGCCGGCCTCGCGGTCCTCGACCTCGCGGCGCCTGAGGCCCGAGGTGATGGCCGAGACCACCTCGGCCTGGTCGCGCGCAACCACGCCCAGGTCGGCCCGGACGCCGCGGAAGCGGGGGCTCTTGGAGCACTCGTCCGCCAGCTGCTTGTTGCTGCGCGCATCCGAGAGGGCGCCGAGCTCGCGCTGGATCTCGTCCAGGTACTCGCTCATCTGGGCGCGCTCGGGGCCCAGAACCTCGCCCAGGCGCTCGGCAACGTAGTGCATCTCCTTGGTGTCGCGGCGCGCCACGTAGACCGCGTCGCCGTCGCGCAGGTCAAGGCCAAAGAGGTCCTCGTCCACCGCGCTGAACTCCTCGTCGAAGTGGGTGCGGAAGTCGTCAGCCGTGAGCCCGCGCTCGGTGACCTTGGCCTTCCAGGAGAAGTGGTGCGCGAGCTCCTTGGAGACCTTCTTGAGCTCCTTGGCGGAGCGGCGCTTGCGCATGAGCGTGATCAGCGAGGCGCACTCGAGCGAGCGCTCCTTGGCGCAGGACATGGGCAGGAGGCTGTTCTCCCCCAACTCGCCGCTCTCCACGAGGCCGGCCACGGTGTCCGAGAGGATGTCGAGCGCGCGCAGGCGGCCGGACGCCACCTGCAGCTCCTTGATGACGTGCTCGCAGCGGCGGTTCTGCTTCTTGGTCTGCCAGGGCGCCAGGAACTGCAGGAGCGAGCGCACGCGCCTGAGCGAGATGCGGAACTGCCGCAGCGCCTCGGCGCTCTCCGGGCTGGCGAGAAACGCCTCGGACTTCTCGGCGAGCACGCTCGTGGCGCCGGCGACCGCGTGCTCCACCACCGCGAGCTCCTCCCATGAGGTGATCTCCGGCCCCGTGACGTACCAGCGCAGGACGCCGCGGCCGGAGAAGCCGCTGGGCAGGTCAATTGCCACGGCAGTGCCCTTGCCAAAGGGAGGACACGTGCCCAGCAGGCGCGAGGCGAGGTGGTCGACGAAGGGCGCGTGCCCCACGGCCACGACGCACGGGAGCTCGCAGGCGTCGAGCTCGGTCATGAACGCGGAGATGTCCTGCGCGTAGAGGGACTGGTGGACCTCGATGTCCTCGACGCCCGTCGCGGCAGCCACGACGTCTGCCGTCTCGAGCGCGCGGACGGCGGGACTGCTCCAGATGGCCAGCCGAGCGTCATCTCCCAGCAGGGCAAACGTGCGCGGGTACGAGACCCTGAGCGCGCGGGCGCCCGCGGTAGTGAGCCTGCGGTCCATGTCCGAGCCGGAGGCCGACGTAGCCTCCGGAGCGCCATGTCGAACGAGCACCAGCGTCTTGACCATGAGTCCCCCGATCGTCGTTCTGGCCACCCACCGATTCTTGAGCATAGCAATTTACCGCTCGCCGAAAGCTCGGCTGCGGGGAGCGGTAGCCCAAGCTGAAAGACAACTCTGACGCGACACGAAGCGGGGCGGCCACCCCCAACGGAGATGGCCGCCCCCATCGCTTGGTCAGTGGGCTCCCGACCTACATGAGCTCGCAGACCTGGGAGGCAAAGGCCACGGGGTCCTCGGGCAGGATGCCCTCGACGAGCAGGGCCTGGTTGTAGAGCAGGCCGGCGTAGAGCTTGACCTTCTCCTCGTCGCCCGCCTCCTGCGCGGCGCGGAGCTTCTCGAAGACGGGGTGCTTGGCGTTGACCTCGAGCACGCGCACGGCCTTGGGGGCCTCACCGGCCTCGGGGCCGGCGGCGAGGACCTTCTCCATCTCAAGCGAGAGCGGACCCTCGGAGGTGATCACGGCCGGCGCGCCGTCGGCCGCCAGGCGCGTGGACACCGCGACCTTCTCGACCTGGCCCGCCAGCGCGTCCTTCATGGCGCCGAACAGGCCCTCGTTGGCCTTGGTGGCCTCCTCGGCCTCCCTCTTCTCCTCGTCGCTCGCGAGGTCAAGGTCGCCGGAGGTCACGTTCTTGAGCTCGACGGTGCGGTCCTCGACCTCGGGCTCGGCGCCGTCGGCCACAGCCTGGGCGGCCGCCTCGCGCGCGGCGTCGTCCTCGTAGGTCTTGGGCAGTCTCCTGGCCGTGAAGTCGCGCATGGCCTGGAAGCAGAACTCGTCCACGTCCTGAGTGCAGAGAAGGACGTCATAGCCCTTGGCAAGCACGGCCTCGACCACGGGCATCTTGGACAGGCGCTCGCGGTCGTCGCCTGCGGCGTAGTAGATCGCCTTCTGGCCCGCGGGCATGGCGGCCACGTACTGCTGCAGCGTGACCATCTTCTGCTCGCGCGCGCTCCAGAAGAGGAGAAGCCCGGCGAGCTCGTCCTTCTTCATGCCGTAGCTGGAGTAGATGCCGTACTTGAGGCCGCGACCGAAGTTCTCGAAGAACTTCTCGTATGTCTCGCGGTCGTTGTCGCGCATGGCCTCGAGCTCGCTCGTGATCTTCTTCTCGATACGGCGCGCCATGGCCTGGAGCTGGCGGGTCTGCTGAAGCGTCTCGCGCGAGATGTTGAGCGAGACATCAGAGGAGTCAACAACGCCGCGCACGAAGTTGTAGTAGTCCGGCAGCAGGTCGGCGCACTTCTCCATGATGAGGACGTTGGAGCTGTAGAGCTCGAGGCCCTTCTCGTAGTCGCGGCTGTAGAGGTCGAAGGGCGCCTGGCCGGGGATGAACAGGAGCGCGTCGTACTCGAGGGTGCCCTCGGCGTGGAGGCTGAAGGTGCGCGCGGGGTCGGCCCAGTCGTGGAAGGTGGACTTGTAGAACTCGGCGTACTCCTCGTCCGTGACCTCGGAGGAGCGCTTCTTCCAGATGGGAGTCATCGAGTTCACGGTCTCGAGCTCGGTGTACTCCTCCCACTCCGGCTTGTAGTCGTCGCCGGCGTCGGCGGGACGCTCCTTCTCGCGGCTCTTGGTCACGAGCATCTGCACGGGGTAGCGCACGTAGTTGCTGTAGCGGCGGATGAGCTCGCGGAGCTTGTACTCGGAGAGGAACTCGTCATAGGAGGCGTCCTCGGTGTTCTCCTTGAGCGTGAGGACGATGGTGGTGCCGCAGGTCTTGCGACAGGCGGGGTCGTCGGCGGGGACTGGCTCGATCGTGTAGCCCTCGACGCCGTCGGAGGTCCAGCGGAAGCACTCGTCGGAGCCCCAGGCGCGGCTGATGACGGAGACCTCGCGCGCGACCATGAAGGCGGAGTAGAAGCCCACGCCGAAGCGGCCGATGATGTCCACGGCGTCGCCCTGGGCCTCGGCGTTCTCCTCCTTGAAGGCCTCGGAGCCGGAGTGGGCGATGGTGCCGAGGTTCTCCTCGAGCTCCGCCTCGGTCATGCCGATGCCGTTGTCCTGGACGGTGATGGTGCGGGCGTCCTTGTCAAAGGCGACGTTGATGGCGAGGTTGGCCTGGTCCACCGCCGCGGAGCTGTCCGTGAGGCTCTTGAGGTAGAGCTTGTCGATGGCGTCCGAGGCGTTGGACACCAGCTCGCGCAGGAAGATCTCGCGGTTGGTGTAGATGGAGTTGATCATGAGGTCGAGCAGCTTCTTGCTCTCTGTCTTGAACTTGCGCATGCGACGCTCCCTTTCGTGCGGGTTGTTGAACGAGGGGTAGTCTACCCCTTTTTAGATAATCTCAGTCGCACGCGCTTAGATATGACAGTATCCTCAGGTCCAACTGTCAACCTAGCTGTCAGCCCCACCCGTCAGCCGACGTCGTCCAGGAGAACCTCGCCCAGGAAGTCCGCATCGTAGGGGATGGCCCCCGAGAGGCCAACGGGGCCGTCGGAGGCGACTACGAGGTAGTTGTCCTCCTCGGCGTGCTCGTCGTCCGTCGCGGGGATGACCTCCACGTTGGCAAAGACCGTGAGCGCCGTGGCGACCACGGACCGAAGGAAGCTCACATCCGCGCCTCCCTCCCGCGACACCACGTTCGCCAGGAGCACGCCCCCGGGAGCGAGCGCGCGGCGGGCGGCGCGCATGGCCTCCCTCGTGGCGAGCTCCCTCACGGGCTCCGCGCCCACGAAGGCGTCGAGGACGACGGCGTCGTAGGCGAGCGCGCAGCGCTCCAGGAAGGCACGGCCGTCCTCGCAGATGACGCGCAGGTCGCCGCCTGCCGCCCGGGCCTGCGCCACCGCCTCGTCCAGGAAGAACCAGCGGCGGGCGATGCGTATGACGGCGGGGTCTATCTCCACGACGTCGGTCCTGACGCCGGGGTGCTCGGCCGCCACCAGCTTGGGAAACGCGAAGCCGCCGCCCCCGACGACCAGCACGCGCGCGGCCGCGGGGCGCGCCTCGAAGAGGCGGTCGAACGCCCGATAGTACTCGAAGACGGGCTCCATCCGGCGTTCCCCGAGGTAGGTGGCCGACTGGTAGACTCCCCCGGTGCGCAGAACGCGCACGCGGGCCCCCGAGGCGTCGCGCGTGGCGTAGACGAGCGCGAGACCGGACGAGCAGCCCACGACGTGCGGGCGCACGGCCCAGGCCCATCCCGCGACGGCCACCGCCGCCGCGCCAAAAAGCCCGGCAGCGACCGCTCGGCTCCTCCCCGAAGGGCACCTCGTCTTGTGCATCGCGTCTCACCCCCAACACGCCGTCAATGATACCCAGCTGCTACGATGTGAGGCAGAAGGAGGGCACATGCGACTTCGAATCATAACCTCGCCCGCAAAGAAGATGCGCGTCGTGGACGCACCGCCCTGGCCGGTGCGCGGACCCGCATTCCTCCCACGCTCCCAGAGGCTCGTGGAGGAGCTGAAGGCGCTCACACGGGACGAGGCGCAGGCGCTCTGGAGGTGCAGCGACCGACTCGCGGACCTCAACTACGAGCGCGTCCGCGCCCTGGACCTCGCCCGCGGCGAGACCGCGGCGGTCATAGCCTACGAGGGCATCCAGTACACCCACATGGCGCCCGAGGTCATGAGCGAGGAGGAGCTCGTCTGGCTGGACGATCACCTGCGCATCCTCTCCGGGCTCTACGGAATGCTGCGACCCCTGGACGCCGTGGTGCCCTACCGCCTTGAGATGCAGGCCCGCCTTGCCGCCGGCGGCGCCCGGGACCTCTACGGCTTCTGGGGAGAGACCCTCTACGAGACGCTTGCGAGAGAGTGCGACCTCATAGTCAACGTGGCGTCCGTAGAGTACGCGCGCGCCGTCACCCCGTTCGCACGCGAGGATGGTCCACAGGTTCTGACCTGCCTCTTCTGCGTTCTGCGCGACGGGCGCCCGCGACAGCCCGCGACCGAGGCAAAGGCCGCTCGCGGAACCTTCATCCGCTGGTGCGCGGAGCGCGGCATCGAGGAGCCGGACGAGCTGCGCGACTTCTGCGAGCGCGGCTACGCTCTGGACGAGAGCCAGTCCGTCGACGACACGCTCGTCTTCGTGCGGAGGTAGCGGGGCGCTGCGAGGTTTGCCCGTTCGTGCGATGCCAGAGGGTTTCGCTGCGAGGTTTGCCCCTTCGTGCGATGCATTTATAGCCCAGCGGCCTGCACGCCCCGTCCCCTCGCCAGAGAAAGCCCAGATAATCTCTTTCGGAGGAGCTCAGAATCGGGCGCGAAGCGCGGAAAATGCATCGCACGAAGGGGCAAACCTCGCAGCGCATCTCGTCTGCATCGCACGAAGGGGCAAACCGTGCGCCCCGCCCCAGCAGAACACACGGGTATGATGCTAGGAAAGTCGAGGGGAGGGCAGCTTGGCAGACGTCGACCGGCTCATCGAGCAGATCATCGCGGCGACCCGCGCAAAGTCCGGCCGCGCCTTCTCCACCTCCAAGGTCTACGGTAGCGAGTCCATCCTCATGCGCGGCTCGCAGCTCGCGAGCTACCTTCCCGAGCCCGTACGCCAGATGCGCGCGCTCGCCCGCGGGCCGGAGGCTCGCGGCTGGACGGACGCGCGACTCTTCGTGGAGCAGGCGCGCCTCATGGAGGGCTACGAGGACGACTGCCCCTACGGCGGGACGTTCCAGAGCTACTTCCCCACCTACGACGCCATGGACAACCACCAGCTCAGGGGCTACTTCACCTGGCGCACGAACGTCCGGCGCGGCTCCGTGGAGCGGACGTCCGCGTCCTTTGCCTACGTCTACCTCTACGAGCTCCTCAACGGCATAGGCGTGGAGCCGGGAGCTCCCGCCTTCCACGCCATCGAGTCCTTCTGGCAGAGCTACCGTGAGTTCGAGCCCGCCATGGACCGCCACGCGCGCACGTGGCTCGTCGACTACGTCGTCTACCACGGGCTCGACCCCGCGCTCGCGCGGCCCTACGCGAGCACCGACCACAACAGGGCCGTCGCCCGGCTCGCCGCCGCCGAGGAGCTCGTGCTCCGGCAGCCCGCTCAGAAGGGGCGCCGCCGCGAGCCCTACGCCTTCGGCACGAACCCGAACGCCGAGGAGGAGCTCCTCGCCGCGCTCGACTCGCTCTCGACGTACCGCCCGCTCGAGTCCCGCTTCCACCGCGACGACCCGGACGCCCTGCGTTGCGTGACCTGCGCCGTCTTCGCGAGGCTCGTCAGCTACTATCACAGCAGCAGAAGCCAGGATCTGGTGGAGAGCCTCTTCGGAACCCCCGGGCCCCTTCCCTACCTCATGTTCGCGTCCGCGGTGTTCTACCCCGGCGCACGCCACCCCGACTGCACCTACGAGCTGGACGAGACGTGCCGCTTCGTCTGCCAGTCCGGCATCTGGACCTGCACCTCGCTTCACGACGGGGGCGGCCGCAGCTCAAAGCTCGGCCAGATCCTCCGCGCCGTGGACCGCCAGCTGCGCGCCGCGCTCGACTACCCGCACCCCCTCAAGGACCGGGCGGACCCCAAGTACCTCGTGCAGCTCATAGACCGCGAGGTCAAGGACTACCTGGCGTGGCAAGAGGCGCACGCGCCGGTCCGGGTGGAGATAGACCTCTCCAAGCTCGCGGGCATCCGCTCCGCCGCGGCGACCACGCGCGAGGCCCTGCTCGTGGACGAGGAGCGCGAGGACGCACCAGCCCCGACGGTCGAGCCCGCCTCCCCAGTCGAGCCGCCCTCCCAAGCCACGGAGAAGACCCCCGCACCAAAGGAGGCCGAGAAGAACGCGCCGCTCGGCCTCTCGCCGGACGAGCTCTCCCTCCTCGACGACCTACTCTCCGGCCGCACCCCAAGCGTCGCCTCCCCCGACCTCCTCGCGGACGCAATCAACGAGAAGCTCTTCGACCTCGTGGGCGACACCGTGCTGGAGTTCTCCGGCGCCGGCGTGCCCCGGCTCATCGAGGACTACGTCGAGGACGTGCGCGCCGCCCTCGCGTGAGCCCGCTATGATGGTGGCATAACAACGTCACGCAGGCAGGCGCCCGTGCGCCGGAGCGCCCGAGGAGGCACCATGAGAAGAAAGCTCGGCATCTCCATCTACCCCGACCACAGCGACCCCGCACAGGACCGCGCCTACCTCGAGCTCGCCGCGCGCCACGGGTTCGAGCGCATCTTCATGAGCATGCTCGAGGTCGCGGGCGGCCGCGACGCCGCGGTGGCCAAGTTCAGCGACATCATCTCCTTCGCGCACGCCCTGGGCTACGAGGTGGTCCTCGACGTCGCCCCCAACATCTTCGACGAGCTGGGCGTCTCCTACGATGACCTCGGCTTCTTCCACGAGCTCGGCGCGGACGGCATCCGCCTGGACACCGGCTTCGACGGCCGCCGCGAGGCGCTGCTCACCTACAACCCCTACGGCCTTGCCATCGAGCTCAACATGAGCAGCGACGTCGCCTACGTCGACAACATCCTCACCTACCAGGCCAACCTGCCCTTCCTCTACGGCTGCCACAACTTCTACCCGCAAGAGGGCACGGGGCTCCCCTACGACTTCTTCGTGAGCTGCTCGCGCCGCTTCAAGGAGAAGGGCCTGCGCACTGCCGCCTTCGTCTCCTGCAGCGAGGGCGCGCTCGGCCCCTGGCCCGTGAACGACGGTCTGCCCACGCTGGAGATGCACCGCCACATGCCCGCCGACGTGGCTGCCAAGCACCTCTTTGCCACCGGCCTCATCGACGACGTCATCATCGGCAACGCCTACGCCTCCGAGAAGGAGCTCGCCGCCGTGGGCTCCGTCGACCGCTACCAGACCCGCTTTGCCGTGGAGCTCGAGCCCGGCGCGAGCGAGCTCGAGCGCGCCATCGTCCTGAACGAGCAGCACGAGCGCCGCGGGGACATCTCCGCCCGCGTGATTCGCTCCACCGAGGTGCGCGTCAAGTACCGCGGCGAGGCCAACCCGCCGCACGACAACGACGCCGAGCTCCAGCCCGGCGACATCGTCGTGGGCAACGATGACTTCGGCAACTACAAGAACGAGCTGCAGGTGGTCCTCGAGCCTCACCGCGACGCGCGCAAGAACCGCGTGGGCCGCATCGTCCCCGAGGAGCTCGTGCTGCTCCCCTTCATCAAGCCCTGGTCCAAGTTCCGCTTCACCGAGCGATAGGTGACAGCGGGGACGGGAGGGCTCGTCACCGCTCCGTCCCCACCGTCTCACGCCCCCTCTCCTTTCAAAAACAGAACACATGTGCTAGAGTAGTCTCCCCGCAAACGTGGAGAGGAGCGCAGATGAGCGACGCACCAAGGGTTCCCAAGCGCATAGCGGCAGTCATCATCAACTCGCTCAAGGGCGGCGTCGTCCCGCGCATAGGTCTCCCCTACGTCACCGTGGGCCGCGAGCGCGAGATCCAGGCCCTCCTGCACGACCTCGAGCTCGTGGCGGACGGCGGGGCGAGCTTCCGCTTCCTCGTGGGGCGCTACGGCGCGGGCAAGAGCTTCCTCCTGCAGACCATCCGCACGCACGCCATGGGCAAGGGCTTCGTGGTGGCAGACGCGGACCTCTCCCCCGAGAGACGCCTCCAGGGCGGCCAGGGCCAGGGGCTTGCCACGTACCGCGAGCTCGTGCGCAACCTCTCAACCAAGACGCGCCCAGAGGGAGGCGCGCTCCAGCTCGTCCTGGACCGCTGGGTCGCCGCGCTGCGGGAGTCCGCGGACCCGGAGGCCGCGCTCTCCGCGCAGCTCGCCCCCATCCGCGAGCTCGTCTGCGGGTTCGACTTCACGCAGGTGCTCAGGCTCTACTACCGCGCGAGCCTCGAGGGAAACGAGGAGCTCCAGGCAGGCGTGGTCAAGTGGCTGCGCGGCGAGTTTCGCACCAAGACCGAGGCCAAGGGCGAGCTGGGCGTCAACGCCTGCATCACGGACGACACCTGGTACGAGTACCTCAAGCTCTTCGCGCAGTTCCTCGTGGGAGCCGGCTACCAGGGACTCGTCGTGCTGATAGACGAGCTCGTGAACCTCTACAAGATTCCCAACGCCACGTCGCGCCAGTACAACTACGAGAAGATCCTCACCATGTACAACGACACCCTCCAGGGCAAGGCGCGCCACCTCGGCATCATCATGGGCGGAACGCCCCAGTCCATAGAGGACCGCCGGCGCGGCGTCTTCTCCTACGAGGCCCTGCGCAGCCGCCTCACGCAGGGGCGCTTTGCGAGCGCGGGCCTCTCGGACATGCTGGCGCCCGTCATTCACCTGGAGCCCCTCACGTACGAGGAGCTGCTCGTGCTCATAGAGAAGCTCGCAGAGATCCACGCCGGGCACTTCGGCTACGAGCGCACGCTCACGGAGGACCAGCTCGTGACCTTCCTCAAGGTCGAGTTCGGCCGCGTGGGGGCGGACACTCACCTCACCCCGCGCGAGGTCATCCGCGACTTCATAGAGCTCCTGGACATCGTGTGCCAGAACCCGGGAACGGACGTCGACGCGCTCCTGCGCTCCGACGCGTTTGCGGGCGCCGTGTCCGCACCCGCCGTTGTCGCTGGCGAGAAGGACGTGGACGCCGCATTTGCCGAGTTCACGATCTAGGGGCTACGGTCTAGGGACGCGGAGCCTCCCCCGAGCTCGCATCGCCCTCTGCCTCGAGCAGGGCAACCATGTCCCTCGCGTCCAGCGCGGCAACCGGGCAGTGACGCAGAAGACCCTCGTCGTTGGTGACCAGATAGTCCGCCCTGGCCCTGAGCGCCGCCGCGATGATGAGGTCGTCCTCGAAGTCCGCGTGCAGCACGCGCTGCTTTGACGCCATCCACGCGTCCGTATGGTCAAGCGGGACGGCGCACGCCATCTCCTGCAGGGCGTTGACGCACCCCCACGCAGCCGCGTTGGCGGCGGCGACCGCCCCCTTGCCGAGTGAGCCCTCGGCGGCCCGCTCGAGCCTCTTGTGCTCGGAGGTGACGATGTAGAACACGTCCTTGGCCGAGCTGACGGCATACGCGAGCGTGCAGTCCTGGTTAAGAGCGAGCTCAACGAGCCGCCGGGACGTTGGGCTCATGTCCCTCCAGCCCAAGAAGTAGTCCAGCCAGATATTGGTATCAAGCAGGAGGGTGCGGCGGCCCGTCATCGGTCGAGCCCCCTCTCCCCCAGTCGCTCCATGAGGGCGCGCTCCCGGAGCTCGTCATACGGGGTCTCGTCTGCAACGGAGGACACGTCTATGCCCTGCTTGGCAAGCGACCTCGCAACGATCTGCGCCCCCTCTTGGGCAACCCTGAGCTTGCGGACACGCTCGGCCTCAATCGAGGAGACGGGGCCTCCCTCGGAGGGAAAGAGCAGCTCGACGGCCTTCTCGGGGGCATCGGAGAACGAAGCGAGGCGCTCCCACAGGGCGCGGACCGCCTTGGTGGGACTGAGCCCCGCTTTCTCGAGAACGCGGTCCCCCGCATCCTTGAGCTGCGCGTCTATGCGGACGTTCATCTGGACGACGGCAGAGTCCATCTCTCTCCCTTCTCTTCTGTATAGCTTATGCTAGCACATAGCACTAGCTCGCTATATCCTGCTTGTCGTATAGAAACATCTGTTCTATACTATGGCGGAGGGAAGGGGGCGAGCATGAGCGTCTTCGACAGGTACGCTCCGTTCGTGCAGGACTTCATCTACTCGCACGAATGGGAGAGCCTTCGCGGCATCCAGGTGGCCGCGGGCGAGGCCATCTTTGACACGGACGACCACGTGCTCCTGTGCGCCTCGACCGCGTCGGGAAAGACCGAGGCCGCCTTCTTCCCCATCCTCACCGAGTTCTGGGAGCGGCCGCCAGCATCTGTCGGCGCGCTCTACATCGGCCCCACCAAGGCCCTCATCAACGACCAGTTCTATCGCCTCACGGACCTAGTCGAGGAGGCGGGTATCTGCGTCTGGCACTGGCACGGGGACGTCTCCGCCTCGCACAAGGCCAGGCTCATGCGGCGCCCCTCCGGCATCCTCCAGATCACGCCGGAGTCCCTCGAGGCCCTGCTCATGCGCCGCCACGCCGCCATCTCCAGGCTCTTCTGCGACCTGCGCTACGTGGTCATAGACGAGGTCCACGCGCTCCTGCGCCAGGACCGAGGCGGGCAGTGCCTCTGCCTCATCGAACGCCTCGCCAGGATCGCGGGC
>CALUJT010000039.1 GCA_944321005.1 uncultured Atopobiaceae bacterium
CAGACAGTCGCTACTTCTCGCCCTTGACGCGACGGGCGATGCGGTCGGTGAACGAGAGGGCCTCGCGGCGGTCCTTGCCCCAGAAGAGCAGGGCGACCATGCCGGGGCCCACGTGAGCGCCGATGACCGGGCCCACCGAGCTGTAGATGATGGGCACGTCGGCGCAGCCGGGCTCCTTGCGGACCTGGTCGGCCAGCCAGCGGGCGTCCTTCTCGGCGTCCGCCGAGACGATGGCCATCGGGAGCTTCTCGTCTCCGCCCTCGGCGCCGAGGTAGTTTGCCTTGAAGTCCGCGAGGATCGCGCGCAGGGCCTTCTTGCGCCCGCGGCACATCCCGCGCAGCGTGAGGGCGCCGTTGGTGTCGTAGGACAGCTCGGGCTTGATGTCGAGCTTGCCGCCCACGGTGGCCGCCGCCGGCGGGATGCGGCCCCCGCGCGCGAGGGCGTCGAAGGAGTCCAGCGTGAAGTAGCCGTGGACGTAGTAGCGCGCCTCCTCGGCCCAGGCCACGAGCTCCTGGGCGGAAAGCCCGTTGGCGGCCTGGCGCACCGCCTCGATGGCGAGAAGCTCGGCGGCGGCCGACGGGCACACGTTGTCCACGACGTAGATCTCGAAGTCGGGGTGGCTCTCGCGGACCATCTCGGCCGCCTGGCGCGCCGCGTCCACGCTCGAGGAGAGGCCGCGGGTGAAGGCGAGGTAGACCGTGGGCGTCCCCTCCTCCGCGGCGCGCTCGAACACCTCGAGGTAGCGCCCCGGGGTCACGGCTGAGGTGGTGGCCGTCTCTCCGGCGCGCATGCGGTCGTAGAACTCCTTGGGGCTCATGGACTGCCAGAGGTCGTCGGTGTGCTCCTCGCCGCCCATGACGTAGGTGAAGTGCACGATCTCCACGCCGAGGGCGTCGGCGACGCGCGGGTCGAAGTCGGCGCAGGAGTCCACGATGATGTTGACGTTGGACCTGGCGTGATAAGCGCGACCCAGGCGCGCAGCCTCCTGCGACGCCTGGGCGTTTTCCGGGATTGCGGGAAGCGCCCCCTCCTCGGGGGCGCTCGTGGTCTCTGCTAGGGGGTTCTGGCTACTGCTCATTCTCTTCCTCGATCTTGGGCTTGATGATTCCGTAACCGCCATTCTTACGATGATAAATTACGTTGACAAGCCCGGTGGTGGCGTTGGTGAACACATAGAAATCGTGTCCGATGAGGTCGGTCTGGACGAGGGCCTCCTCCTCCGTCATGGGGAACAGGTCGACGTACTTCTCGCGAACGAGCTGATCGTCCTCGGACTCGTCCTCCCCCGGCTCGATGAGGGCGGCGAGGTCCTCCTGGGTCACCGTCCCGCTCTTGGCCGCGGCGACGCGCTGGCGACGGTCGATGACGCGCGTCTTGTACTTGCGGAGCTGGCGCGTGACCTTGTCCGCAGCCTCGTCGATGGCGGCGTACATGTCGTCGGAGCTGGCGACGACGCGCACCACGTTGTCGCGGACGAAGACCGTCACCTCGCAGCTCTTGCGCTCCGGGTTGGAGGGGTTCTTGTCTACGCGCAGGACGACATCGCAGGTCATGGGCTTGATGTCAAACACCTTGAGGGCGTTGCCAACCTTCTCCTCAACCTGGGCGCGAAGGGAATCGGAGACACCCACCTTACGACCCGAGATCTTGATGTCAACCATACGAGCCTCCTTACGATTGCCTTGGGCGGCGCGTGAGGCGCCGCCGCCCCTACGAGACTGATACCCAAAAGTCACCCGGGCGATCTCACGAGGTTGCGCGCCAAGGGCGCCGAGCGGGCGCTCCTTCTCGGCGGGCGTGGGAGCGCGCGAGCTAGAGGGTCACGACCACGATTCTCGAGGCGTCGGAGAGCACGGGGAACTCCCCGATCCAGCGGGACTTGGCGATGTTGGCCACGCCGTTGCCCTGAATCTCCTCGATGGCCTCCTGCACGCTCGCCTGGAGGCCGGAGGAGGAAGCCTGGACCCCCACGCCAACGGCGACCGGCACGTCGATCGTGCCGGCGAAGTGGCCGCTCCCGGAGACGCAGGAGAGGTAGGCCCCCGCGTACGCATCGCAGACCACATAGTCGACGGTGCCCGCGGCGAGGGCGTCGAAGGCCTCGTTGAGGTTGGAGAAGGTCTGCTCCGTGACGCCGATGCCCAGCTCCCTCAGGGCCACCTGGGAGACGGAGCTCCCCTGGACGCCCACGGTCCTGCCCTCGAGCTCGGAGGCCGCGATGGGCACCGAGCCCACCTCCGCGGAGCTGAAGACGCCCAGGGCGCTCTGCGCGTAGTCTCCCACGGACATGACGTCCGCGGACTCGCCGCCCTCGACGCCCATCACCAGGTCGCAGTCGGCGGCGAGGGCGGAGCTCGCGTTCTGGACGGAGACGAGCTCGACGTTGGCGACGCCCAGGGCGTCGGCGAGGGCGTAGGTGGTGTCGACGTCGATCCCGGAGAGCTCGCCGTCCGACCCGCTCATGGCGAGCGGGGCGGTCTCGCCCATCTTGATGCCCACCGTGAGGGTCCCCGGGGTCTTGAGGTCGGCGTCGTCCACCTTCTGGAGCAGGTCGTCGCGCCGCTGCTCGCGGGCCTGCGCGACGCTGGTCCCGCCGAGCACGTCGTCCACCGCGGCACCGAGCGTCTCGACGGCGCCGCCCACGGCCGACGCGAGGCCGTCGAGCGCCCCCGTGGCCTCGGAGGGCACCCCCGAGCAGCCCGTCAGCAGGGCAAGTGAGAGAGCGGCGGCCGCTCCGGCAAGGCGCATGCTGCCTCTGTTGTTCATACCAGGACCCCCGTCCTTCTCGCCACTGTTGCGTCCCACCCCAGCTGACCTGGTCTTTGACCCCACACCCGCGCACCGGGGACGTCGCTTCTGGCGCCGCGGCGCCGCCACTGTTGCCCCTCTCGCCCGCGAGGCCGGATGCCTCTTGCGTATGACGGGCGGTGCGACTTACCTCTAGGACGAGCCATGATCGCCCGAGCGCGCACGCCCGGGCTTACGTGGATCCCTTTGCCCTCGTCTGGCCTGGACTAGGGCCTCCCGCACGGAGGCGGGCCGCCCGCAACCACAGACCTGGGTTGAGACGACTTCAAGTATACCTTGACGCGTGCCCCGAGGCACGCGGGAGCCGGCGGCGCGCCCGGCGGCCGGGCGGTCCGGGCGGTCACCACACGCGCGCCAGGACGCACGCGGTGACGGACGCCGCCCCGCGGGCGAGAAGGACCCGGGCCGCCTCGCCGAGCGAGGCCCCTGTCGTGGCGACGTCGTCGATCAGAAGCAGGCTGGCGCCCGCGAGGTCCTCGGTCGCGCTCATGGAACCCGCGAGGTTGGACGCCCTCCCCTCGCGCCCGAGCTCGCGCTGGTCGCGCGCAGAGCGGCGCACGAGCACGTCGGCGAGCGCGAGGCCGGACGCCGCACAGAGCTCGCGCGCCACGAGCTCCATGTGGTCGAACCCGCGCCGCGCATAGGCGGAGGCGGTCGCGGGGACGAAGCAGACGCCGTCGGTGGCGCGCAGGTCGAAGCGCGCGAGCCCGTCCGCCGCGGGCCATGCGGACGCCTCCTCCAGCGCCGTGAGCATGGCGGCGGCCACGACGGGGGCGAGGCGCAGCTCGTGGGCGTCCTTGAGGCAGGTGACCATGCGCGCCGGCGCCCCGCGGAAGCCGAGGGCGGCCACGGTGGCGCGCACGGGCCAGGCGCCGTCGCACTCCGTGCAGGTGAGAAAACCGAAGGGGGCGCCGCATACCGGGCAGGCGAGGCGCTGCTCCACCCAGGGCAGCCCGGCGCGGCACTCCTCGCAGAGAAGCTCGCCCGGCATGTCGCACCCCACGCAGCGCGTGGGCCAGAGCGCCTCGGCGAGGGACTCCCCCGCAAGGCGCAGGAGAGAGCCAATGGGCATGCGACCCCCTTCCGTCCGCGGTTGGGGGTCGCCGATGGGACGAGTGTAGCACGCCCTCCCCGCCGCGCGGGGACCGCTTCCCGAGAGCGCCCGCCAGGGGTAGGCTGTCTTCATGCCGACCATGGGGGACGGGGGACGAGCGTGCGCACCATCATCTGCGACCTCGCAAGGGACCAGCTCGCCGCGACGGGCGCGCCCTTCGACGAGGCCATCTGCCGCGAGGAGCTGCTTGCCGCGAGCGACTGCCTGGGCTGCTTCGGCTGCTGGGTGCGCACGCCGGGGGCCTGCGTCGTCCCCGACGCGCTGGGCGAGCTGCCCTCGCTCCTGGCGCGGACGGACAAGCTGTGGCTCTTCTCGGCAAACGCCTTCGGCGGTCTCTCCCCCCTGGTGAAGCGCGCGCTCGACCGCTCCATCGGCTACCTGCACCCGGGGTTTCGCGTGACGGGCGGAGAGCTCCACCACCGCATGCGCACGGAACGCGCCCTCTCCCTGCGCGTCTGGCTCTACGGCCCCTCAACCGCGGCGGAGCGCGCCTGCCTCGGGCGCATTGCCGCGGCAAACGCCGTGAACCTGGGGGCGCGTCTCGAGGCCGTGAGGTTTCCCAAAGACTGGCGCGGCGCGGGCGGCGAGAAGGACGGGCCGGTCGCGGAGGCGCCGGGGCCGCGCGCAAGCCGGGCGAACGCGCTCCCCCGCCGCGTGGCGCTCGTGAACGCGAGCCCGCGCGGGGCGGGCTCCGCCACGGCGCACCTGCTGGGAGACCTCGCCGAGGCGCTCGCGGTGTACGCGCGCAGGGCCAGGATGGAGGCGCCCGAGCTCGTGGACGTCCCCTGCCCGCGCACGAGGGCGGCGGACGCGGAGGAGCTCGCCGGCTGCGACACCGTGCTGCTGGGCTACCCGCTCTACGTGGACGCCCTGCCCTCGGGCCTCGTTGACCTGCTCGTGCAGTGGCGGGGGTCCGTCGCGCCGGGGACCCGCGTCTACGCCCTCGCCAACATGGGCTTCTTCGAGCCGGAGCAGATACTGCCGTCCTTCTCGGTGATCGAGAGCTTCTGCGCGGCGGCGGGCGCGCACTGGATGGGGGGCGTGGCCGTGGGCGGGGGCGGCATGACGCTCCCCACGGCCGGAACGCCCCGCATGGGCATGCTGAGGCGCCCCGTCTCCGAGGCGCTCGACCGCCTCATAGCAGCCATCCGCTCCGGGACGGCAGCGGGCGAGGACCTGGTGCGCCCCGCCGTGCCGCGCGTCGCCTATCGCCTCGCCGCCGAGGCGCAGTGGAGGAGGATGGCCCGCGAGAGCGGCGCCGACCTCGACGCCGCCCCCTGGCTCTGAGCTCGGCGCGAAGACGTCGCGGCGGGGCCCTACCTCATGTAGAGCGCGCGGGCGTTGTTCCAGAAGGCGTCGTAGGTCTCCTGGCGAGATCCGCGGCCGCCCCTCTCGCGCACGTCGGCCACGCAGGCTGCCGTGAAGCCCACCATCGCGGGCTCGCACTCCGCGCCGCGCAGGGGGACGGGAGCCATGTAGGGGCTGTCGGTCTCCGTGAGAAGGTAGCGCTCGGCGCAGAAGGTGGCCGCCTCGCGAATGTCGTCGGAGCGGGTGAAGGTCACCGCTCCGCCGAAGGCGATGCGGCAGTCCAGGCGCGTGAAGCCCTCGAGCACCCTGATGCCGGAGGTGAAGCAGTGCAGCTCGCAGCCGGCCTCGGGCACGCCCTCCTCCCCGAGGATGCGGGCGGCGTCGCGGTGCGCCCCGCAGCGGACGTCGTTGACGGCGTCGCGGATGTGCAGCTGCACGGGGAGGCCGAGCTCCTTGGCGAGGCGCAGGTGGGCGCGGAACACCTCCTCCTGAACCGGGTAGGGCACCTTGCTCGAGGGGCCGTAGTCGAGGCCGAACTCGCCCACGCCCACGCAGCGAGGGCTCGCGAGGAGCTCGCGCAGGCGCGCCGTCACGTCGTCGTCGAAGACGCCCGCGCCGTAGGGGTGGGCTCCCGCGACGATGCGCACGTTGTCCAGGAGCTCGGGGGCGTCGTAGCCCTCGAAGGCAGGCGGCACGAAGCCCCTCTCGGCGCAGTCCGCGAGGCAGGCGCGGGCAGTCTCGACCTGCTCGTCCAGCCAGGAGAGGAACTCGGGCACGCTGGCCCACCTGCGGGGGATGTCGTCGATGGGGTCGACGGGCACCACGAGCAGGCGCACGCCGGCGAGCGCCGCGCGCACGAGCGTCGCCGCGGGGTCGTGCTCGCGGAAGCTCGTGAGGTGGCCGTGGGTGTCCGCGAGGGGCGCGAGGGGCGCGGGCATCGGGCAGGCCGCGCCCTTGTGGTCGTGGAAGAGCTCGCCGTCGGCGAGCGCGAGGTCGTCAAGCGCGATCTTGGACATGATCTTCTCGTCCTCCTAGCTGTTGGTATGGGTGAGCGCCTCGCTAAGGCGCACGAAGTCCTCTGGGGCGAGCGTCTCCGCCCGGCACGTGGGGGAGATCCCGCACGCGGCGAACGCGGCGTCGAGCTCGCCTTTATCGTAGCCCGAGGCAGACATGGAGTTGCGGATGGTCTTGCGGCGCTGCGCGAACGCGGCGTCTATCACGGCGGACACGGGGCCCACGAGCTCGGGGGCCACCAGGGGGGCGCGGTCCATGCGCACCACGGCGGAGTTCACGTGCGGGGGCGGCATGAAGTTGCCGGGCCCGACCTCAAAGCGCCCGGTCACGCGGGCGAGAAGGGCGAGCTTGGCGGTGTAGGCCCCGTAGGTGCGATTGCCGGAGGAGGCGCAGATGCGGTCGGCGACCTCGGCCTGCACCATCACGACGAGGCGGCGCAGGCTCCCCATCTCCTGCAGGTAGCGCAGGATCACCGTGGCCGCCACGTTGTAGGGCAGGTTGGCGACGAGCACGTCGGGCTCCCCGCCCGCCGCCTCCGCGATCTTCTCGGCAGGCACGCGCAGGGCGTCGCCCATGAGGTAGGAGAAGTTGGGGTGCGCGGCGGCGTGCGCGGAGAGCACGGGCTCCAGCTCGCGATCCATCTCGACGGAGACCACGTGCCCGGCCTCGGCGAGAAGGGCCAGCGTGAGCGTGCCGATGCCCGGCCCCACCTCGAGCACGCGATTGGTGGGCGCGAGCTCCGCGAGGTCCTCGATCTTCTCGATCACGCGGTTGTTCACCAGGAAGTTCTGCCCCAGGCTGTGCTTGGTGGCGAGCCCGTACGCCTCGAGCAGCGCGCGCGTGGCGCCCGGGCTCGCCAGCGGAGATCCTCCCACGGTGCCTACTTCTTCTTGGTGTCAAGGCGCGGGAAGAGCGCGTCGCCCTTGGTCACCTCGACGCCGCCGGCGAGGCCGCCCCAGGCGCACGCGGCCGCGAGGTCGTCCGTGCCCGCCTCGTCGCCGAGGCTCATGCGGCGCAGGACCTCTGCCGAGGTCTCGGGCATGAAGGGGGCGAGCAGGTGCGCGCAGATGCGGATGGACTCGAGCAGGCTCGTGATGATGTCCGCGAGCTCGCCCGCGCGCTCCGGGTCCTTGGCCACGGCCCAGGGCGCGGAGTCCTCGATGTAGTGGTTGGCGGCGTGCACGAGCTCCATCACCACGTCCTTGGCGCCCGCGTAGTCGAAGGCGGCCATGCGGTCGAAGTAGCGCTCGTAGATGCCCTCGGCAACGCCCCTGAGCACGCCGTCCTTCTCGGCCCAGCCGTCCGCGAGCTCGGGCGTCTTGCCGTCGAAGTACTTGGCGCTCATGTTGAGGGCGCGGCTCACGAGGTTGCCCCAGCTGTTGGCGAGGTCGGCGTTGTAGACCTGCTCCATGCGCTCGAAGGAGATGGCGGAGTCCTCGCCGTGGATGACGTCGGTCATGAAGTAGTAGCGGTAGCCCTCCACGCCCAGAAGGTCGATCACGTCCTGCGGGGCGATGGCATTGCCGCGGGACTTGGACATCTTCTCGGCCTTGCCGGTCTCGGCGTTGCGCACCGTGAGGAAGCCGTGAACGAAGACGTGCTCGGGCAGGGCCTCGCCGATGGCCATGAGCATGGCGGGCCAGAGGATGCAGTGGAAGCGGATGATGTCCTTGCCGATGAGGTGGGTCTGCGCGGGCCAGCGCAGCGCGAACTCGGCGGCGGAGGCCGGGTCGTCCAGGCTGTAGCCCACGGCGGTCATGTAGTTGAGCAGGGCATCGAACCACACGTAGGTCACGTGCGCGTCGTCAAAGGGCACCTTGATGCCCCAGTCGAAGGTGGTGCGGGAGACCGAGGTGTCCTGAAGGCCGCCCTCGACGAAGCTGCGCACCTCGTTCATGCGGAAGTCGGGCTGCACGAAGTCGGGGTGCTCGTCGTAGAGCGCGAGGAGCCGGTCCTGGAACGCGGAGAGCTTGAAGAAGTAGGACTCCTCCTGGACGCGCTCGAGGGGACGGCCGCAGTCCGGGCAGAGGTGCTCGCCCTTCGTGCCGCGCTCCTCGTCCGCCTTCTCCACCTGGGTCTCGGTGAAGTAGGTCTCCTCCGGCACGCAGTACCAGCCGTCGTAGGAGCCCTTGTAGAGGTAGCCGGACTCGAGCATGCGATCCCAGAGGTACTGGACCGCGTGGTACTGGCGCGGCTCGGTCGTGCGGATGAAGTCGTCGTTGGAGACCTCGATCTTCTGCCAGAGGTCCTTGAAGAGCGGGGCCTGGGAGTCGCACCACTCCTGCGGCGTCATGCCGTGCTGGGTGGCGGCCTCGGCGACCTTCTCGCCGTGCTCGTCCATGCCGGTCAGGAACTTGACGTCGTAGCCCGCCGCGCGACGGAAGCGCGCCTGGACGTCCGCGAGCATGGTGCAGTACGCGGTACCAAGGTGCGGGGCGGCGTTGACGTAGTAGATGGGGGTGGTGACGTAGTAGGAAGGCTTCTCTGCCATGTGACGACTCCTCATGACGGATCTTGGCATGCGGGGTCGATTGTACTCTTTCGCGGGTGGCGGCGGGGTGCGGGGCGAGCAGCCGGGGCGGGTGTCGAAGGACTCGGCCTCAGGGCAGTACCTCGAGAAGGCCGCCCGCGTCGACCTTCTCGAACGACGCCGCAAGGAACCCCGGGGCGTCCCTGGTGAGCAGGTAGTCGCACCCGGAGAGCTCTGCCGCAGACCGCAGGACGCCGTCCTCGAAATCCGGCTCGTCAGACTCGAGCGCATCGTCGACGACCGCGGCGGTAAGGTTGATGGGAACGAACATGCGCCGCAGCTCGCGAATCGCCGCGCGCGCCGCCGGCTCGTCCCCGTAGTGGCGACAGTAGACGTAGTAGACGTCCTTGAGCGAGGACGCGAGAACGCAGCCCTCAAAGCCGTCCGCGGCGAGCAGCGCCCTAACGGCGCCGACAGCCACCTCATGCGCCGGGCGGCTCGAGGAGATCAGGTCGATGAGGACGTTTGTGTCGATCATCACCCTATGCATATCTTCCTCCGACGAGCGCTCGATCAGCCGCGCGCGAGTCATCCTCCCAGGGGATGACGGGCTGCTCGTCCACAAGGCCCAGCAGTCTCCCGAGAGCCTCCCGGCGCCGCTTTCTGTCATCGCCCATCGCGCGTACGACGAGCGTTCCCTCCCCGACGTACTCGATCTCCACCTTGCTGCCTATGGCAAAGGCCTCGTCGCTGATGCCCGCGGGGATGAACACCGCCCGGCTGTTGCCCACCTTGGATACCGTTGCAGTTGGCATGGCGCCCCTTCCGTCACGCGTCTTAGTTGCATTATAACCGTTATAACGTACGCAATTTGGGGAGGAGGAGTTCTCCTTCTGTCACTGAGCGCAATCGGGGGCCTACGTAGAGAACCGCAGGGACAGAGCGAGGGCTGGACAAGAGCAAACGCTCGTCCAGCCCCAGTCAGTCGCTCAGACAATGGATTATGAAACTCTCACTAGCTCGTATGTGTCGACGCGGCTATAGGTAAAGAACACATTGCTTGTATAGATCTTTGCGTTGAGCCCCGTCTCACCGCCCGTAAAGACCATGGCAGTGTACTCATCGCTCTCCCCTGGATCATCGAAGAGGAACCCCGAGCCAATGTGATCACGATAGGTGAAACTAAAGTCAAAGAGCGGGCTATCCTTGCTAACCAAAACGTCGCGCAGCTCGATAAGCTGGTCACCGCTCGTTGAGTCGGCGGTGTGCACGTTCTTGTCATGATTGTGAACGATAAAGGACATGTCCACGCGCGCCGTGTCCGTCACCGCGTCATGAGTCTTGAACGTGATCGTCATTGGAGTTACCCGACCACCGAAGCAATCCTCGGAACCGCCTCGCCGTCATCGGAATACCAACCCACGCCCTCGTACTTCCATCCCGCGCGAACGAGCATGTCCCGTTCGCTAGCACTCGTCGTGTAGTGATGGTCCCCGCCAATCACGTGAGAGTTGTATAGGCGGTACACCGGAGTGTCCGACTTCTCGGGAGCTCGCCAGCCCACTCCCTCGTATCGCCAGCCCACCGATGACATCGTGTCCCGCTCAGCCGTCGCCGCCGTATAGAAGTGCTCGCCTGTGTTTGGGTTGTACAGGCGACACATGTTCATCGCCCCGACCGACTCGGCCAGTGCCGATACGGGCATCACGGCAAAAGCGAGAAGAACCGCCGAGGTTGACAGAATGGTCGCCCAGATGCATTTTCTCATAGGACCGCCCCTTCCCATACAGTTCCCCGATTCACACTGTGCGGCAAACGGCATAACCTTCCCCGCACCTCACAACCAGCTGCACCTCATCTTGTATCAGTAGCATTAAGTCTTTTTTGGATAGGCCGCTCACCAACATCGAGCCTGTCGAGCGGCGCCATGCAACATGTATTCGATCCCAGCCGTCACAAAGCGACGCCCTCCCAGACAGTGGATTCTCTGAATGATGTTTCGCGACTCAGGCGTGCGAGCTGCCATCCGCCATCAATCCGAAAAAAAGACCCGCCTGCCAGAATCCCAAGCGATTGGGCATGAAGTTTGATGCCCACAGGGTCACGCGGGAGCACCCGACAGGCAGAGCAGGGCCCCGCATCGTCCTTCTCGCCAGATTGGTGGGACGAGTGGGCAATAACTTTGATTACGTTGGGGTTTTATATAAAACGTTCTGCCCAATCGCAGGGAAGCTATGACAAAACAGAGCGTGCCGGCAACGCGACAGCCGCCGATTACCCATTCGCACGTGAATTTCGCCGGCGTTGGCAGGGCCCTGGTGAGATAGGGCGGGGTCGGGCCACCCGATAGCTCGGGCGGGCACTCTTCGAGGTCCCCGGGCGAGAAGAACGACCTCCCGCTACTCCCCCGCGCTCGCGGCGGCGACCACCCTGTCGTAGACCTCGGCACGGGGAAGCGAGAAGGACTTGGCCAGCCGCTTGGCCAGCGCGCTCTTGGGCTCCCCGGCTGCCAGGCCCGCAGCGATCTCCTCGTCGAGCGTGCGCCCCGTTCCGGCGGCGGCCGCCCGACGCGCCTCGAGCTCGTTCGCGCCCGGGGCCGCGATCACGACCGCGCACTCGCCGCGCACCTCGCCCCGTGCGGCGACCTCGGCCGCGAGCTCGGCGGCCTCGCCGCGGACGACCTCCTCGTGCAGCTTGGTGAGCTCGCGCACGAGCGCCACGCGACGCTCCGGCATGACCTCGGCGATGCGCGCGAGGGTCTCGGCCACGCGCCGCGGGCTCTCGTAGACCACGAGCGCGCCCGGAATCGCCGCCAGCTCCTCGAGACGGGCCCGCTGCGCGCCCGGGCGCCGGGGAAGGAACCCCTCGAAGAAGAAGTGCTCGCTCGCCAGGCCGGACGCCACCAGAGCGCACGTCACGGCGCTCGGCCCCGGTACCACCTCGACGCGCAGCCCGGCGTCGAGCGCAGCGTCCACGAGGCGCTGGCCCGGGTCGCTCACGCCCGGCATGCCGGCGTCGGAGACGAAGGCCACGCGCTCCCCCGCCGCCAGGCGCTCGAGCACGCGCTCGACCTTCTCGGCCATGACGTTCTCGTCGCAGCGCTCGAGGCGCACGTGCAGCCCAAAGGCGGACATGAGGCGCCCCGTGACCCGCGTGTCCTCGCAGAGCACAACGTCTGCCGCGGCAAGCGTGTCCAACACGCGCGGGGACGCGTCTCGGAGGTTCCCGATCGGCGTCCCCACCACGGAAAGGATTCCCGCGTTCTCGGAGGCCTCCCCCATCAGACGATCATCCCGCGCTCGAAGGTGGCCATGGCCACGCGGGCGTCCCACCCGGCGAGCATCCCGCTCGTCTTCCAGGTGTTGAAGAACCACGCCGGACACTTCTCGTAGGTCCCCAGCTGCTCGGAGGTGTACACGCGCTCCAGGGCGATGCGGCCCTCGGGCGTCATCTGCGCGTCGGCGATGGGAAGGGAGGCGGACCACTTGCCCACCATGACCGGCATGCCGGAGCGCTTGGCCTCGCGCAGGTGCTTGGC
>CALUJT010000040.1 GCA_944321005.1 uncultured Atopobiaceae bacterium
GTAGAGGCCGTGCTGTGCCATGGGGCTCCCCTCTCTTGACTTCACGGGGAGTCTACGACGCGTTTGGCGAAGCGAGAAAAACGGAGACGAAGTTGCTACGCGCCGGCCACGGGCATGTTTCCCATCCGCCATCTGCGGGACGCGCGCCGGAAACTGGCGGGAAACGTGGGCTCGTCCGGGGCGCGGGGCAAGGCGTCCCGGGGCCCGACGCGCAAGTGCGCCACCTGCCAAAGAGGGGGTTGGCAGGTGGCGCAGGGGTTCGCCGTTCGCGGCGGGGAGAGGGGCCGCCGCTCGGGCAGGGATAAACGCGTCGCACCGATTCTTGAACAGAGCCATTTGGCTTCGAGTCGCTGTTCTTCTCGGCGCATAGTTAGTATGCGCTAACTTTCCTGCGAAGGGAATGTAAACATAGGCTAACACATCTTCTCCACAAGTGGCGCGGCTGGCAGCTGGGAAGCTTTGACTTTTGAGGCCTCAAAAGTCGACGGGAGAAACGAGACCGGGGCGCGCGGAGACGCCCCGCGGGCGCGGCCCTACCCCAGGGCCACGTCGAGCACCATCATCACGACGAAGCCCAGGATGAAGCCGAGCGTCCCCACGTTGGAGTGCTCGCCGAGGTGGGCCTCTGGGATGAGTTCCTCCACCACCACGTAGATCATCGCTCCCGCGGCGAAGGACAGGAGCCACGGCATGAAGGGCGCGATCCAGCCGCTGGCCAGCACCACTGCCACGCCGAAGACGGGCTCCACGATGCCGGAGAGGCTGCCCATGGCAAACGCGCGGCGCCGAGTCATGCCCTCGCGCGCGAGCGGCAGCGAGATGGCCGCGCCCTCCGGAAAGTTCTGGAGGCCGATGCCGGCCGCAAGCGCGAGCGCCATGCCCAGGTAGGCCTCCCCCGCGGCACCCGCGGACTGCGCCGCCATGGCAAAGAGGAGGCCGACGGACATTCCCTCGGGGATGTTGTGGAGCGTCACCGCCGAGACCAGGAGCGTCGTGCGCTTCCACCCCGAGGGCAAGCCCTCGGGGTCATCGGCCCCCGCGTGCAGGTGCGGGAGGAGGGAGTCGAGCGCCATGAGGAAGAAAACGCCCAGCAGAAAGCCGCCCGCCGCCGGAACCCAGCCGGGAACGCCCTGCTCGGCAGCCCGCTCGATCGCCGGGTTGAGGAGCGACCACACGCTCGCCGCCACCATCACGCCCGCGGCGAAGCCCAGGAAGATGTGGTGCATGAGCTTTCGCTCGGAGCGGAAGAAGAACACCACCGCGGAGCCCGCCGTGGTCATGAGCCAGGTGAAGCCGCATCCGAGCGCGGCCCACTGGAGCGCGAGGGGAAGGTTCTCTGGCATGGCGTGTCCCTTCTGCGGGGCGTCGGCGCCCGCTGTCTCATTTTGTCAGCAGTTTTCTGGCGGACCGTCAAGTATCACCTCAAAGGTAGCATTTTCTACCAGCTCTTTTGTTCCCCCGCTCCCGCCAGTGCTGCACCGGTCCCGAAAAAACCACTGACAAATTGCGGGGGACGAAGCAGGCGCAGCTCCGTCGTCCGCGGGAGCCTCGCACCGGCAGGGACGGAGTAAAGTAGCATCAGCGACCGCTCGTGAAAGGAGCAAACATGGACGAGGTGCTCGCCTACCTCAAGGCAAACCCCACGTACTTCCTGGCAACCGTTGACGAGGCGGGCAACCCGCAGGTCCGCCCCTTTGGCACCATCGCCAAGTTCGAGGGCAGGCTCTACATCCAGACCGGAAGGGTCAAGCCGGTCTCGGAGCAGATGCTCGCGCACCCGCGCGTGGCGATCTGCGCCATGGGCGAGGACGGCTCGTGGCTGCGCGTCGAGGCCGACGCCGTGCTCGACGACCGCCTGGAGGCGCGCGAGGCCGTGCTCGCGGAGTATCCCGAGCTTCAGCCCATGTACGCCGCCGACGACGGCAACTGCGAGGTGTTCGCGCTCGAGAACGTCACCGCCACGTTCTGCTCGTTCACCAAGGATCCGTACACGATCCGCTGGTAGCGGGAAGGAAGACGGGCCAAGCCGGCGCGGCGAAGGCGCGACTAGCCGCCAAGGGAAAACAGGGCGCGGCCCGCGCCCGCCTCGCGCCAGGAGCGGACGCGGGCCATGCGCTCGGACATCGTGGGAGAGAAGGGCTCCGGCAGGGCGTCCGGAGCGAACCAGCCCACCTCGAGGCTCTCGTCGTCCGCAACGCGCGGCTCCGCGCAGCCCCCCTCCGCAGGCCGGCACAGGAACGTGAGGTCCAGGTACTGGGTGCGGTCCCCGTTGGAATAGACGGTCTCGTGCCGCTGCGCGCTCACGCTCACGAGCGCCTCCGGCACCACGTCCACGCCCGTCTCCTCGGCGACCTCACGGACAACGGTGTCCGCGGGCTCCTCTCCCGGCTCGTTGATGCCGCAGACGAGCGCCCACATCCCCGTGTCGGAGCGACGCCCCAGGAGGACGCGCCCCTCGGCGTCCTCCACGTAGGCCGTGACGCCGATGAGCCACAGCGGGTCGTGCCCGATCTTCTCGCGAAGGCGAAGGATGAACTCGGGGGTTGCCATGCCGATCCCGCCCCTAGAAGCGGTCGATCCGGTCGTGGCGGTCCGGGAACTCCACGTGGATCTTCCCGCCCTTCACAAAGAACCAGATCACCAGGATGACAAAGACCGCCGGCAGCAGGGAGAGCGCGCCCGCGAAGATGTTCACCAGGAACGAGACAACAAGGGACACCACGAACGCAACGACGAGCAGCGCGAGAAGCGCACCAATGAGCTGCATCAGACCTCCGATGACGTTAACCTGAGTCAGAAGTATACCCGCGCGGGAGCTGCCGGCCTAAAGCTCCACGCGACTCCCCACGTGAAGGTAGCGCACGCGCTCGCCCAGCTCGTCGCGAAGCAGCGAGAACGCCTCCGTGCCGGTGCAGTGAAACGTGAGGTAGCAAGTGGGCCGCGCGGCGAGCGCCGCCGCCAGCCCATGCGTGAGCGCGGGGTCCTCCACCGAGCCGCCGCTCGGGTCCATGAGGTGAAAGCCCGCGACCACCGCGTCGAGCGGACCTCCGGCAAGCTCCTCGGCGGCGTCCATGATGTTGAGGACGCCCCCGTGGGAGCAGCCGGACACCAGGAAGCTTCTCCCCTCCTCGCGAATCAGCAGGCTCTGCTCGTGAAGAAAGCGGTCCGGGACGAGCCCGCCGTCCCGACGCTCCATGAGGCGCAGGTTTGACTTGGCCGCAGGGTGCTCGCGCCGCGCGGTGGAGAAGAGCGTGAGACCCGGAGAGATCTCGTGCCTCTCGCCCACCGTGACCACGCTCGGGCTCGCGGCGGCCGCGACGTCCAGCCCAATGGCGTGATGGCGCTCCGGCGTGCCTGAGACGTGCTCGTCGAAGGCGTGGTCGCGCACGTAGACGGGCACCTCTCGCCCGGCGCGACCGCACGCGTCGAGAAACGCGGGGAGACCGCCGCCGTGATCGTAGTGCCCGTGGGAGAGCACGGCCGCGTCCGCCGAGGTCACGTCCACGCCCAGAGCGCGCGCGTTGACAAGGAAGGCCGCGTCCGGCCCCATGTCAAAGAGGACGCGCCTCCCGTCCGCGAGCTCGATCCACAGGCTCAGGCCATGGCGCGCCACGAGGCGGCTCGAGGGCGTGGAGTTCTCCATCAGCACCGTGACACGCATGTTCCCCTCCTGTGTAAAAAGGGACCCGACCCCTTTTTACACATGATACGCCCACGGGATACTCGGGCGCGCTTGCCGAAGCGAGGCAAGCCCGCCCTCCCACCGGGTATAAGCGCGAGTAAGCGTCTAGCTCGAAGAGGAGGCAAACCATGTACTTCAAGAACATCCTGGTTCCCTACGACGAGTCCGACCACGCAAAGAGCGCCCTGCACATCGCACTTGGCCTGGCCGGCCCCTACGAGGTAGCAAAGGTCCACGTGGTGACCGTCATCCCCTCGGCCTCCCTGCCCAACCCCACGCTGCTGGGGGACGTGAGCCTGGAGACTCCCTACGCGATGGGCGACCCCTCCACCTACGAGCGCATCATGGATGCGGCCGTTCAGCACGCGGTCGAGGACATCCAGGACGTGGTCGAGCAGTCGCGCGACGACGCCCGGTGCAAGATCGTGGCAGACGCCGTCATAGCCAACTCCGCGCTCGAGGGCATCGTCGACTACGTCACGAGCCGCGACATAGACCTCGTGGTCATGGGCAGGCGCGGTCTGGGCGCGCTGCGCGGCATGCTCGGAAGCGTGAGCTTCGGCGTGCTGCGCTCCGTCGACGTCCCCGTGCTCACGGTGAAGTAGCCCGGTCACCGAGCCCGGCGCGGAGGCCGCGCAGGCAGAGGAATCGGTACGCGTGCCATGTGCCATCCGGCGGGCGCTCGGCTATGATGGCTCGGGCTTCACGCCCGGGACCGATCGCACGCCGGAAGGAAACCAGATGAGACTCACCCTGCTGGGCACGGGCAACGCCCTCGTGACCGAGTGCTACAACACGTGCTTCGTCATAAGCGACGAGAAGAACGGCGAGACCCGCCACCTCCTCGTCGACGGCGGGGGCGGCAACGGCATCCTGCGCCAGCTCAAGCTCGCCGGCATCGACCCGCACGACGTCCACGAGGTCTTCGTCACGCACAAGCACCTCGACCACCTGATGGGCGTCGTCTGGATGGTCCGCGTGATCTGCCAGCGCATGGCCCAGGGCACCTACCAGGGGGAGGCCTGGTTCTACGGCCACGACGAGGTCATCGGCCTCCTGGACGCCATGGCGGAGCAGCTGCTCACGACCAGGCAGACCGCCTTCATCGGCACGCGCGTGCACCTCGTGACCGTACGGGACGGCGAGCGGCGCGAGCTCATCGGGCATGAGGTCACGTTCTTCGACATCCGCTCGACCAAGGCAAGGCAGTTCGGCTTCTCTATGATGCTCGACAACGAGGGTCACAGACTCACCTGCTGCGGGGACGAGCCCTACGCAGATCACGAGCGGCCGTACGCCGAGGGTGCCACATGGCTTCTCCACGAGGCGTTTTGCCTGCGCTCCCAGGCCGACGTGTTCCACCCCTACGAGAAGTGCCACTCGACCGTGGCGGACGCCTGCGAGCTGGCCGAGGGGCTCGGCGTTAGGAACCTTGTGCTCTACCACACCGAGGACAGGAACATCGCACACCGTCGCGAGCTCTACCTCGCGGAGGGAGCGCCCCTCTACCACGGCAACCTCTACGTGCCCGACGACCTCGACATCATCGAGCTCTAGCCGGCCGCCGCACCATCGGCGTCTCGCAGCAACGGCGATACGCCGTCTTCCACCAGCCGGCGGGCGCAGCCCGTGACCTCCTCGACAGGAACCCGCCGATCGGAGAGGAGCCACCACCGGTACAGCGAGAAGAGCCCGCCGAGCCCAAACGCGAGCAGCATCTCCAGATCCTCGTCCGGAAGGTCGCCCCTCACGAAGCCGCGATCGACGACCTGAGCGACGAGCGGGCGGGAGAGGCGGTCGAACAGGAGCTCCGGCGGCACGTGCTCGCAGTAGCGCTGTCGCAGCAGGAGGTTCTCGTTCAGGTGCTCGGTGAGGATGACGAAGAAGGCACGCAGGGGACGAAAGGACTCGCCGGGAGCGCCGTCTGCTGCCATCGCCAGCTCCACCTCGTCGAGAAGCTCGGTGACAACCCTCTCGGCAATGGCGTCGAGAAGACCGTCGATGGTACCAAAGTGCTGGTAGAAGGTCTTGCGGTCGACATCTGCCTCACGTGCGACGGCACTCACGGTAATCTCCTCGAGCGGGAGCGTCATGATGAGGCGGTCGAAGGCCTCCACGATGGTCCGGCGGCTCCGTCGCACGCGGCGGTCGACCCGCCCCTCGGGCCGCCCGTTCTTCTCGCCCTGCGCCATATGCCCCCTCCCCGCGACCTGTTGCGCTGATTATTCCACATGTGGGGATTTCTACCGGGCGGCACGCCCGAACGTTGCGCATGAAAAAGGACGGCGCCGCAGCGGCACCGTCCCTCGGGGGCATTGGGTGTGGGCCCGGGCTACGCCATCGGGAGCCTGGGGGCGCCGGAGCGGACGTCGAGCTCGGCGCGGGCGAGAGAGAAGCTCTTGTTGCCCTGACGACAACGGGCGTCCTGGGACTTGTGGCTGCCGGAGAAGAGGTTGGCGAACAGGTTGTTGAGCTTGCGGACCATGGTGTCCTCCCTGAGAACTCGGTACTCCCGACCCTGTCTGGTCGGTGAGGTTTCTGCTTTCCGAGCAAAGAAATCTACTCGAAACAAAGATGCTTTGCCAGCGGAACTAGCACAGATCATTTTGCTTCACGTTATTTTCACATCTTGTTCATTTTGGAGTAAAAAAGCCGGCGAACGGCGTGGTTTCCGGCATGGGCGGCATGTCGTCGCGCGGGTGACAAGTATTACTCCTCACCTCGCGGATTTCTGTGGAATAGGTGCCATCCTCCCCGCTTTCACAGAAGAGACACGAGCGATTATTCCTCAATTGGGGATTTATTCCTAAATGGGTATAAATGCGTCGTCCAAAGGCGCCTGCAGGCACCGATCAGCAACGTAGAAGGAGCCAGAAATGGGCATCTCGCAGGCGGCGGAGCGCGCCGCCCTCAACAAGCTCGTGGACTACGTCTCGGAGGACCCCGAGGCGCGCATCCCCAAGCTCATGGACACCGTTGACAGGTACGTCCCCGCCGACGTCTTCCCCACCCAGCGCAGGGCCTTCCGGAGCGCCATCGACAGCCGGAACAACTGGTACCAGCTCATGATGCGCGTGTTCGATCTCAACCCCGAGGTCGCGGACCGCCTCGTCAAGTGCTTCCTCGTGGACGCCAACGTGCTCGCCTGGCCCGTACAGGAGAAGAAGCGCGACGAGCTTGGCTGCAACGTCCCCTGGGCCATCCTCCTCGACCCCACGAGCGCCTGCAACCTTCGCTGCACCGGCTGCTGGGCGGCGGAGTACGGGCACGCGCTCAACCTCTCCTACGAGGACATCTGCTCGATCATCGACCAGGGACGCGAGCTGGGCGTGCACGTCTACATCTACACGGGCGGCGAGCCGCTCGTGCGCAAGGCGGACCTCATCCGCATCTGCGAGAGGTACCCCGACTGCGCCTTCCTCTGCTTCACCAACGCCACCCTCATAGACGAGGCCTTCTGCCAGGACATGATTCGCGTGGCCAACTTCGTGCCCGCCATCTCGGCCGAGGGCAACGAGCACACCACGGACGCCCGCCGCGGCGACGGCACCTACGCTAAGATCGAGCGCGCGATGGACCTCCTGCGCGAGCACGGGCTGCCCTTTGGCATCTCCTGCTGCTGGACGCGCGCCAACGCGGACGCCGTCGCCACCGAGGAGAACATGGACTGGATGATCGAGAAGGGCGCGCTGTTCTGCTGGTACTTCCACTTCATGCCCGTCGGCCGCTCGAGCACCCCCGACCTCATGCCCACGCCCGAGCAGCGCGAGCGCATGTACCGCTTCGTGCGCGAGATGCGCGGGGTCAAGCCGATCTTCACGCTCGACTTCCAGAACGACGGCGAGTACGTGGGCGGCTGCATCGCCGGCGGGCGCCGCTACCTGCACATCAACGCCGCGGGAGACGTTGAGCCGTGCGTCTTCGTCCACTACTCCAACGCGAACATCCACGACGTGAGCCTGCTCGACGCCCTGCGCTCCCCGCTCTTCATGAAGTACTACGAGGCACAGCCGTTCAACACCAACCACCTGCGCCCCTGCCCCATGCTGGAGAACCCGGACGACTTGCCGCGCATGGTGGCGGAGACCGGCGCGCACTCGACGGACCTCGTGGAGAGGGAGACCCCCGAGCAGCTGCGCGAGAAGACTGCGCCGGCAGCGGCGGCATGGGCCCCGGTGGCGGAGCGCCTGTGGGCGGACCCGGACGACCCGGACCACGCCAAGCGCGAGAGCTGGCGCGAGGGGTAGGCCGAGACCGACGTCACGCGCCTCGAGCGCGTGGGACGCGACCTCGAGGCACAGCCGGAGCCGCACCTGTAGGCCCCTCTCGCCCGCTCTTCTCGCCCACGACGAGCATGCGCAAACGCTGATTTCCAACAATGCGGGGTTACGCATGATTTAGTTCAAAGATTTGAACGCGTAACGGTGTTTTTCTGTCCAAATGACCGAAAAAGCGCCGTTACGCGTTCTTCTCGCCATGCGCAAACGCGGATTTCCGGAAACTGCCGGCTACGTGTCCTCCCCTACCCGCGGGCCCCGTCCTCGAGCCACTCCGTCGCGAGGTCGAGCCAGCGCGCCACATGGGGGCTCACGCAGTCGTCCCAGCGCGCGGACTGCTCCGTGGCGAGCGAGAGCCCGTGCCGCCCCTCGTGGAAGACGTGGCACTCGTGGTCGACGCCGTGCGCCGCCAGGGCCTCCGCGTAGAGGTAGGCGTTGCGCACGGGGACCGTCTCGTCGGTGGCGGTGTGCCAGAGGAAGGTCCGCGGCGTGCGCTCGTCCACCAGGTCCTGGGCGCGACGCAGCGGCGAGGCTCCGTCGCAGATGCGGTCCGCGTAGGCGGGGTCGGGCGGCCAGCCGGCGTCGAGGTCGATGACGGGGTAGCAGAGCACCTGCCAGTCCGCGCGGGCGGCGTCGGCGGAGACGCCCGCCCGGGCGAGAAGGGCCTCGTCCCGCATGACGCCCACGTAGCCGGCACAGAGGTGCGCCCCCGCGGAGAAGCCCATCAGCCCGAGGCCCCTCTCGTCCACGTGCCACTCCTCCGCGCGCCCGCGCACCGCTGCCAGCGCGCGGGCGAGGTCGACCTGTGGGGCGGGGAGGAGCGGGGCCGCCTCGGCATCGTCCAGCACGGTGTAGTCCAGTACGAAGGCCTGGAGACCCCGGGCGACGAGGGCCAGCGCGACGGGCTCCCACTCCAGGTCCGAGCAGAAGGCGTAGCCCCCTCCCGGGCAGATCACGACGCCCGGGCGCAGACGCGTCGCCTGAGCCTCCACGTTGTCCTGCACGTAGGCCGTGAGCGCGACCACCTTGGACCCGTAGCCCGAGCTCGGAAGCTCGATCCTCTCTATGCGCACCGCTTACTCCCCTCTCTTTCTGACCCATCTCACGACCAGCAGGACCACGCCCGCCACGAGGAGGGCCCCCGCAATCTCCAGCAGCGCGAGGAACGACGCCGCCAGCACCCCGGAGAATCCCAGGGCGATGGGCAGGAAGAGCAGCAGCCAGCCGCCTCCCGGCGCCTCGCTCACCACGTCGAGGTACCCCGTGACGCCCGCCTGCGCCGCCAGCAGGGCAAGGAGCCCCAGCGCGAGACAGGCGGCACTCGCAACGAGGACGATTCTCGCGGCAAGGCCCAGCCCGTCGGCGCGTCCCGTCCCGGCCGGGTCGTCCGAGACGATAGGCGAGTCCGGTGAGCGTTCGTCCGTCCGCTGGATGAACGGGTCGTCCATGGGGCACCCCTCTTCGCAGGCTCTTTGGGACATTGTAGCGGGCGCGCCCCAAGGGGAGGCCTCCGCGCAGGCGTATCATGGGAGGGCCAGCGTCCGCGAAAGGGGGCCCGCAAACATGTCCTTCTCGATCACGCGCAGAGACGCGCTCGGGGCCGTCGCGGCCCTGGGGACGCTCCTGCCCCTCGCCGCCTGCGGCAGGGGCGAGAAGAACGGGCCCACGGAGCCCGCCACCGACACCGCCGGCCTCGGTGAGCCCACGCCCGTGACTCTCGTCCACGCCACGCAGCTCACGCTGGACGCCTACGACGGGGGCTACCGGCTCGCGAGCCTCGCCAACGGGGACCGCCTCCTCGTCGTCCCCGAGGGCGCGAGCGCGCCGGAGGGGCTCTCGGGCGACGTGGCCGTGGTGCGCCGGCCGCTCCAGAACGTCTACCTGGTCTCCACCGGAATGATCTGCCTCGTCGAGGCCATCGGGGCGCTCGACGCCGTGGGCGTCTCGTCCGTGCGGGCCGAGGACTCACCCTCGGAGGACTTCGCGGCACGACTGGAGGACGGCACCATCGCCTACGGCGGCATCTACCGAGCCCCCGACTACGAGCTCATCGCCGCCTCGGGATGCCCGCTGGCGATAGAGAACACCAACGTCGACCACGTCCCCGAGGTGCGCACCAAGCTCGAGGAACTGGGCGTCACCGTGCTCATGGAACAGTCGAGCCGCGAGGGGGACATGCTCGGCCGCCTGGAGTGGATCAAGCTCATGGGGGCGCTCTTCGGCCGCGAGGAGGAGGCCGCCGAGGTCTTCGACGACGTTGCGGCGCGGGTGGAGGCCGTCTCGAAGGAGGGGCCCACGGGCAGGACCGTGGCCTTCTTCTACATAAACGAGGACGGCGCGGCCGTGACGCGGCGCGCCGGGGACTACTTCTGCCAGATGATCGAGGCGGCGGGCGGCGAGTACGTGAGCTTTGCCGAGGAGGGCGCCGCGGGGTCCTCCCCCACCACCGTGACCGTGGAGATGGAGCGCTTCTACGAGGGCGCGCGCGACGCGGACGTCATCATCTACAACGGCACGATCGACGAGGGGGTGGACGGCCTCAAGGAGCTCGTCGAGAAGAACGCGCTGCTCGCGGACTTCCGCGCCGTGCGAAACGGGGACGTCTGGGCCTGCGACTCCGACCTCTACCAGCAGATGACGAGCATGGCGGACATCATCTGCGACCTGCGCGC
Source organism: uncultured Atopobiaceae bacterium (assembly GCA_944321005.1). Taxonomy (GTDB): domain Bacteria; phylum Actinomycetota; class Coriobacteriia; order Coriobacteriales; family Atopobiaceae; genus Thermophilibacter. Next base: position 10,632 of record CALUJT010000040.1, read on the forward strand.
TGCAATCTCGGGCTCGGGGGAGCCCGCGACCTATCTCTGGAGGCTGAGCTAGCGTGGCGCGCGCTGCGGGCGGGGACGGCGGGACGCGTCGGTGGGCGCTGTTCGACCTCTCCGTTCTTATCGGCCTTCTCGCGCTCTTCGTGGCGAGCCTCTGCCTGGGAAGCGTGGGCACCGCACCCGTGGAGGTGACGCGCATCCTCGCCGCGGGACCTGGCGACGCCTCCACCGCCGCGCAGGTCATCTGGCAGATCCGCCTGCCGCGCGCGCTGGAGGCGGTGCTGCTGGGCGGGGCGCTCTCGCTTTCGGGGTTCCTCCTGCAGACGTTCTTCAACAACCCCATCGCCGACCCCTTTGTACTGGGCGTCTCCTCGGGCGCCAAGCTGGTGGTGGCGGTGGTGATGATCATGGTGCTGGGGGCGGGCCAGGTCATGAGCCCGGCCGCGTCCGTGGGCGCGGCGTTTGTCGGCTCGCTCGCCACCATGGGGTTCGTGCTGCTCATCTCGCGGCGCGTGCGGAGCCAGAGCACGCTCATCGTGGCCGGCGTGATGGTGGGCTACATCTGCTCCGCCGCCACCAACTTCCTCGTGGCCTTCGCGGACGACCAGAGCATCGTGAGCCTCGACAACTGGTCGCGCGGCAGCTTCTCGGGCGCCACGTGGACCGACGTAGGCATCGTCGCCGCGGCGGTGCTCGCCATGACGGCGGCGGCCTTTGCGCTCTCCAAGCCGCTGGGCGCCTATCAGCTGGGCGAGCCGCACGCGCAGAGCGTGGGCGTGAACGTGACCGGGCTGCGCATGCTCATCGTCCTGGTGTCCAGCCTGCTCTCTGCCTGCGTGGCAGCCTTCGCGGGCCCGGTCTCGTTCGTGGGCATCGCCGCGCCCCACCTGGCGCGGCGCGGCGTGGGGTCCTCGCGGCCGCTCCTCGTGACGCCCGCCTGCTTCCTCACGGGCGCCGCCTTCTGCTGCGGGTGCGACCTCGTGGCACGCACGCTCTTCTCGCCGGTCGAGCTCTCCGTGAGCGCGGTCACCGCCGTCTTTGGCGCACCCGTGGTGATAGCCCTCCTGCTCCGAGGGAGGTCCGGCCGATGACGTCTGCAAATTGGGGACAGTCCCCAATTAACAGAAACGTGCTGGAGCTGCGAGGCCTCGACGTGGGACACGGCTCGCGGGCGCTCGTGCGCGACATCTGTCTTGCCGTGCGCCCCGGGCAGCTGGTGGCGCTCGTCGGCCCCAACGGCTCGGGCAAGACCACGATCCTGCGCACCGTGGCGGGGCAGCTCCGCGCGCTCGGCGGGACGGTGGAGCTCTTCGGGCGTCCGCTACCGGACGTCCCCGACCGCGAGCGGGCGCGAGCCATGTCCGTCATGCTCACGGGTCGCCCGCGCACCGAGCTTCTCACCTGCCGCGACGTGGTGGAGGCCGGGCGCTACCCGTTCACCGGGCGCCTGGGCGTCCTGGGCGAGAAGGACGCGGAGGCCGTGCGCGCCGCCATGGCCGCGACGGGCGTGACGGACCTCGCCGAACGCGACTTCTCCCACGTGAGCGACGGGCAGCGCCAGCGCGTCCTTCTCGCCCGCGCCCTTTGCCAGGAGCC
>CALUJT010000041.1 GCA_944321005.1 uncultured Atopobiaceae bacterium
GTCTGCGTGACGCCGGCAGGCGAGCACGTGGTCTGCTGCATCCCGGTGGCAGACGAGCTCGACCTCAAGAAGGCGGCAGCCGCGGCGGGCGAGAAGAGCCTCAGCCTCATGCACGTCCGCGACCTCGAGCCCACCACGGGCTACGTGCGCGGCGGCTGCTCCCCGGTTGGCATGAGGCGGCGCTTCCCCACGCTCGTGGACGAGACCGCCCAGCTCTTCGAGGAGATACACGTATCCGGCGGTCGCCGCGGCCTCTCCCTCGTGCTCGCGCCGGACGACCTGGTGCGCTTCTGCGACGCCACCTACGCCGACATCGTCCGAGGCTAGGGGAGAGGTACCTTGGCTACGCCTCGGCCACGTCGTGCTCGATGAGCATTCGAAGCCTTTGTGACCTGGTCTGATTGTGGGCAGCCGCCTTTCCGTCGAAGGCGCTGACAAGGGACTCGGGGACCTTTGCCCCTATGAGCCTGAGCCTTTCGGGGCTGATTCTCGGCCTTCCGACGAGTATCCTCCCGGGATGGCCGGGGAGCTCTCCGCGCTCAAAGCGCTCGGCAAGCTCCTCGATTGCCTCGTCGGTCAGCGTGGCCCCGTCGCGCGTGACATAGCTCATGGAATCCATCTCCCCAGCTCTTCGAGCACCTTCTGTTAAACAGAATCATAATACGAAATTGAGCGGGGATGGGCGGGGGCGCTCCTGCGCCCCCGCTGGCGTCAGCCTCCTATGACCATCTCGTCGCAGTGCTCGATGACGATCTGCATCGGGTGACGCATGGGCCAGTCGCCGCAGCCGCAGCTGCCGCACGCCCCGCGCTCGAGGAAGTCCCTCAGGGGGAAGGGCTCCTCGCCATCGAGGCCGTCCGCGCACCCGAAGAGCGCCTCGCCCAGGTCCAGCTCCCCCTCGCTCAGGAACGTCTCGACGAAGCGCCGCTCCGCCTCGAGGACGGCCTGGTCCTCGCGGCGCTCGTCCTCCTTGTCCTTCTCGCCCGCCGCTTCCACGTCGTGCGCCCGCTCCTCGTTCCTGTCCATCTCGCTCTCGAGGGTGCGGAGCGCGACCACGTGCCTCACCGCCCTCACGTAGGAGGGGTCGTCCTCCTGCCCCGGCTTCATCACGATGACGATCGTGTCCTTCGGGCAGTCCCTCTCGTCTTCCCCGAAGTCGCTCTCGTAGCGCACCTTCACCCTAGCCCCAGACCAGTACAGCGCCATCTCGCTCTCCTTTCCGTCGCCCTTCGTGGGGGCAGAGCCTAGCAGGGAGGCGGGGCGCCCTGTCTTACCGGGTGCTGACGCGTCCCTTACGGCGCTGGTAAGGGCCGACGTCCCATGACGATGGTTGCAAGTTTGTTCGGCGGGCGGCGGGTTTGGGACCCTGGGCGGCCGGTGTCCGGGCGGAGGGGGACGGCGAGGGGGGCGCGTTCCGGCGGATGCGGATGTTTCGCCTCTGCAACGCCGCCCCGGCCCCGGCGCCGCTAGTACTTTACTGTGATAAAGTCGTGCCCGCAGCACCAACCGAAAGGAACCCTCACGTGATAGCAAGAACCCCTCGGGGCTTTCGCGACATCCTCCCGCGGGAGGCGCTCGCGCGCGAGCGGATCTCCGCCGTCGTGCGCGAGCGCTTCTCCGCCGCGGGCTACCTTCCCGTGGAGACCCCGCTCCTGGAGGACCGCTCCGTCCTCGAGCGCGGGGCCCGCATCAAGGACTCCGCCTTCCAGCTCTTCGACTCGGACGGCACCCTCCTCATGCTCCGTCCGGACCTCACGCTCCCCGTTGCGCGCCTCGTGGCCGGGCGCGTGGGCGCGGACGGGCTCCCGGCGCGCTTTCGCTACGAGGCCCCCGTCGTGCGCGAGGAGCCGAGCCTGCGCGGGCAGCCGCGCCAGTTCACGCAGCTGGGCGTGGAGCTCGTGGGGGAGGACGGCGCCGCGGCGGAGGTCGAGGTCGTGCGCCTGCTCGGCGACGCCCTCGCCGCGCTGGAGGTGCCGGCATGGCGCATCGTCTTCGGGTCGGTCACCCCGCTCAAGGCGCTGCTCGACGCCTGCGCCCCCACGCCGGCGTTCCGCGAGCGCGTGCTCTCGCTCGTGCACGACTCCGACCTCGTCACCCTGGACGAGGCCATCGCCTCCGAGCCCGCCCTCGCGCCGGCGCAGGCGCGCGCCCTCGCCGAGGTGCCGCGCCTCTGCGGCGGTGCGGAGGTCATCGACAGGCTCGACGTCCTTCTCGCCGAGGCGGGCGTGCCCGAGGCGGCGCGCGGGACGGAGGAGCTCGCCGAGCTCGCGCGCGCCCTCGAGGACCTCTTCAGGGCGGGGCGCCTCTCCTTCGACTTCTCCATCATCAACTCGTTCGACTACTACACGGGCATCATCTTCAAGGGCTACGCGGAGGGCATCGCGGCGAGCCTCGCCTCGGGCGGTCGCTACGATGCGGTGCTCGCCAACCTGGGCCGCCCGGGCCTTGCCGCCTGCGGCTTCGCGCTCTCGCTCGAGCGTCTCCAGGAGGTCCTGGGCGAGCCCGGCGAGTCCGGCGTGGTGACGCCCGGCGTGCGCGTGGCGGCGCGGCCCATCCGCATCGCCGTGCCCAAGGGCTCGCTCTTCAAGCCGTGCGTGGAGGCGCTCGAGGCGGCGGGCCTTCCCACCGACGAGCTCCGTGACCTGGGCCGCAAGCTCATCGTGCGAGACGGTGACGTGGAGTACGTCATCGTGCGCGCCCAGGACGCGCCTGCCTTCGTGGGGCACGGCGGCGCCGACTGCGGCATCTGCGGGCGCGACTCGCTCGTGGAGGCGGGCCTCGACCTCCTGCAGCTCGTCGACCTTGGCTTTGGCGGATGCCGCTTCGTGGTGGCCGAGCCGCGCGACAAGGCGGGCGAGGCCGAGCGCAACTACGGCTGGCGCGGCACGGTGCGCGTGGCCACCAAGTACCCGCGCATCACCCAGCGCTACTACGACTCCATCGGGCAGCAGGTGGACATCGTCACGCTCCACGGCAACATCGAGCTCGGGCCCATCGTGGGCATGGCCGACCGCATCGTGGACATCACGGCAACGGGCACCACGCTCGCCGAGAACGACCTCGTGATCGTGGACGAGGTCCTGCCGTGCACCGCGCGGTTCTTCGCGGGGCCGGCGGCCTATCGCTGCGACAGGAGGATCCGCGACCTCGCGCGCCGGCTCGCCGAGGTCTCGCACGAAGGGGGAAGGCAATGAGGACGGTCACGCTCACGGGTGGGAGGCGCCTCACGCAGGCGGACCTCAACCGCACGGGCGCCCTGCCCGCGGACGTGTGCGCCGCGGCCGAGAAGATCGTGGACGACGTGCGCGCCCGCGGGGACGAGGCAGTTCGCGAGTACTGCATGCGCTTCGACCGCGCGTGCCCGGAGAGCTTCCGCGTGCCCGACGAGCTGGTGCGAGGCGCGCTCGACCTCGTGGCGCCGGAGTTCCTGGCGTCGCTCGCCCGCGCGCGTGACCAGATCCTCGCGTTCCACGAGCGCGAGCGCGAGCAGTCCTGGTTCACCACGCGCCCGGACGGCACGCTCCTGGGCGTGCAGGTGACGCCCGTGGCCTCCGCGGCCGTCTACGTGCCCGGCGGGCGCGCCCAGTACCCCTCCACCGTCCTCATGGACACCGTTCCCGCCAAGGTCGCGGGCGTGGGGCGCGTGGTGATGGTGACACCGCCGCAGGCGGACGGCACCCTCTCGGCCTACACGCTCGCCGCCGCGGCGCTCGCCGGGGTGGACGAGGTCTACGCCGTGGGCGGGGCCCAGGCCGTGGCGGCCGTGGCGTACGGCACCGAGTCCATCCCCGCGGTCGAGAAGATCGTGGGCCCCGGCAACGCCTACGTGGCGGCTGCCAAGCGCTACGTCTCGGGCGACGTGGGCATAGACATGGTCGCCGGCCCCTCCGAGGTCTGCGTGCTGGCGGATGCCACGGCAGACCCCGTGGTGGTGGCCGCCGACCTCATGGCCCAGGCCGAGCACGACCCCATGGCGAGCTGCTACCTCGTGACCTGCGACGCGGACCTGCCGGGGCGCGTGCTCGCCGCGGCGGAGCGCCTGGTCTCCCAGAGCCCGCGCGAGGACATCACGCGCGCGAGCCTCGACGAGCGCGGCGTGATCGTGGTGGCCGAGAGCCTGGACGCCGCCGTCGACGCCGTGAACGTGGTGGCGCCCGAGCACCTGGAGCTCCACTGCGAGGGCGCCATGGGGCTTCTGGGCAAGATCAGGAACGCCGGGGCCATCTTCGTGGGCGCCTGGAGCTCCGAGCCGCTGGGGGACTACGTGGCCGGCCCCAACCACACGCTGCCCACCGGCGGCACCGCGCGCTGGGCCAACCCTCTGGGGGTCTACGACTTCCAGAAGCGCTCGAGCGTCATCTCCTACACGCCCGAGGGGCTTCTCGCCGACGCCCCCTCCGCCCAGACGCTCGCGCAGTCAGAGGGCCTCTGGGCGCACGCGCTCTCCGTGGGCCTGCGCCGGCGCCTCGCCGAGGGCGGCACCTACGACGTGGACGACGTGGCGCGCGTCGCCTGGCCGGAGGACCTGCCCGCCCCCGCCGGCGTGCGGCTGCCGCGTGAGGGGGCCTGACATGGGCGGGGAGAGCCGCGTCGCGCGCGGCGAGAAGAGCCTGGACCTCGCGGGCAGGGTGCGCCCCTCGCTCGCCTCGTTCGAGCCCTACGACCCCGCCTTCGCGCCGTGCCGGGTGAACCTCTCGGCAAACGAGAACACCCACGAGATGCCGGCGGAGTATGCGGGCGCCCTGCGCGCCGCGCTGGCCGCGACGCCGCTCAACCGCTACCCGGACCCGATGGCCAACGCCCTGCGCGACGCGCTGGCGGAGCGCCACGGCGTCTCCCGCGGCAACATCGTGGTGGGCAACGGTGGCGACGAGGTGCTCTTCAACCTGCTGATGGCGTTCGGCGGCCCGGGGCGGACGCTCGTCACCTGCCCGCCGGACTTCTCGGAGTACGCGCTCTTCGCGCAGATGACGGAGACCCCGCACGTGGCGGTGCCGCGCGACGCCGAGGACTTCTCGGTGGATGCCGACGCGCTCGTGGCGGCCGCCTCCGACGCGGCGCTCGTGATCCTCACCTCGCCCAACAACCCCACGGGCGACCTCCTGGACCATGCGGTCCTGCGCCGTCTGCTGGACGAGACGGATGCCCTCGTGCTCGTGGACGAGGCGTACGTGGAGTTTGCCCCGGAGGGCACGAGCGTCGTGGGCCTCGTTGCCGCCGAGCCGCGCCTCGTGGTGCTGCGCACGCTCTCCAAGGCCTTTGGCCTCGCGGGCGTGCGCGCGGGCTACCTCGTGGCGGACCCGTCCGTCGTGGACGTCCTGGGGGCCGTGCGTCAGATATACTCCGTTGACGTGCTCGCGCAGGCCGCCGCGCTCGCCGCGGTCACGCACCGGGGCGCCCTCGCGCCCGTGGTGGCGGACGTCGTGTCCGAGCGGGAGCGCCTCTCGGCCGGCCTCTCCGCGCTTCCCGGGGTGCGCACGTGGCCGTCCGCCGGGAACTTCGTGCTCGTGCGGGTGGCGGGCGCCCACCGCGTGTGGGAGCGCCTGCGCGACGAGCACTCCGTCCTGGTTCGCGACTTCTCGTCCGCGCCGGGGCTCGAGGGATGTCTCAGGATCTCCGTGGGCACGCGCGAGGAGAACGACGTTCTTCTCGACGCGCTCGCGACGCTTTTGAGGGAGGAAGCATGACCAGGACCGCCAAGGCCGTCCGCGCCACCGCCGAGACGGACATAGGCCTGTCCGTCGACCTCGACGGGACGGGCGCCTACGACATCGAGACCGGCGTGGGCTTCTTCGACCACATGCTCGCCGCGTTCTCCCGGCACTCGCTCGTGGACCTCACCGTCCGCGTGAAGGGCGACACCCAGGTGGACGACCACCACACCGTGGAGGACACGGGCATCGTGCTGGGCCAGGCCCTGCGCGAGGCGCTGGGGGACAAGCGGGGCATCCGCCGCTTTGGCTCCGTCACGGTGCCGCTGGACGAGGCGCTCGTGATGGCGGCCGTGGACGTCTCCGGCCGCGGCGAGCTCTACTGGGACGTGCCCATCGGCCCCGCCAAGGTGGGGACCTTCGACACCGAGCTCGGGCGCGAGTTCTTCTGCGGCCTGGCGCGCGAGGCGGGCGTCACGCTCCACCTGCGCCTCGTGTGCGGCGAGAACGCCCACCACATCCTCGAGGCAACCTTCAAGGCCGCCGCGCGGGCGCTGCGCGAGGCCGTGGAGCCGGACCCGCGCGTCGAGGGCGTGCCCTCCACCAAGGGGAGCCTGTGATGGCGGGCCCCGCGGGCGCGGGCCGCATCGTCGTCGTCGACTACCACAAGGGCAACATCAGCTCCGTGGTGCGCGGACTCGCGGAGGCGGGCGGCACCGCAACGGTCTCCGACGACCCCGACGAGATCCGCGCCGCCTCCGGCGTGGTGCTGCCCGGCGTGGGGAGCTTCGGGGACGCGATGGGCTACCTTCGCGAGAGCGGGGAGGCGGACGCCGTGCTGGACGCGATCGGTCGCGGCGTGCCCTTCCTCGGCATCTGCCTGGGCCTCCAGCTCCTCTTCGAGCGCGGCAGCGAGACGGACGACGGCTCGTGGGCCGAGGGCCTGGGCGTGCTCCCCGGCTCCGCCACGCGCCTGGAGTCCGACCGCCTCAAGGTCCCGCACGTGGGCTGGGACCAGCTCCACCTGACGGAGCGCGGTCGCGCGTGCCCGCTCTTCTCGGCCGTCCCCGAGGGCGCCAACGTCTACTTCACGCACTCCTTCGCCCTTGCGGACGACGTGCCCGACGAGGTGGTGGCGGCCCGCACGCACTACGTTCGCAGCTTTGCGAGCGCCGCCTGGAGGGACAACGTCTTTGGCGTGCAGTTCCACCCGGAGAAGTCCTCGGCGGTGGGGCTCGCCATCCTCCGGGGCTTCGTGGCGGTGGTCGACGGCGCGGCCGGCGGGGGCTCCGGCTCTCTGGGATAACACTCACGGTTTGACTTCTGCCGCCTGGGAGCCTGCTGTTATATATAGTGAAAACAATCCGTGCGTGTTATCCGGAGGTGCGCCATGATCCTCTTTCCCGCAATCGACCTGGTGGGCGGCCGCGTGGTGCGCCTCGCTCGCGGCGAGCGCGCCCACATGGACGTCTACTCCGACGACCCCGCCGCCGTCGCGGAGTCCTTCCGCGACGCCGGCGCGGAGTGGGTCCACGTGGTCGACCTCTCGGCCACGCTGGAGGAGGACGACGCCGCCCGCGCCGCAAACGCCGCGGCCATCCGCGCGATCTGCTCCGTCCCCGGCGTCTCCGTGGACGCCGGCGGCGGCGTGCGCGACCTCGCGGCGGTGGAGCGCCTGGCGGAGCTGGGCGTGCGCCGCGTCGCCATCGGCACCGCGCTCGTGCGCGACCCCGCGTTCGCCGCGGAGGCCGCCCGACGCTACGGCGAGCTCGTGGTGGCTGACGTGGCGGCGCGCGGGGGAGAGGTGCGCGTGAACGGCTGGCGCGAGGGTGCCTCGCTCTCCGCAGACGAGCTCGTGGCGCGTCTCGCGGGGCTGGGCTACCGGCACCTGGTGTTCACGGACGTGGCGCGCGACGGCATGCGCTGCGGCGTGGACGCGGAGGCGTACCGTCACGTGGCAGAGGTCGCGGGCTTTCCCGTGGTGGCCTCGGGCGGCATCGCGAGCCTGGACGACCTGCGGGCCCTGGCGGCCCTGGGGTCGGACGTGGTGGAGGGCGCCATCACCGGGCGAGCCCTCTACGAGGGGTCCTTCTCGCTCGAGGACGCGCTCTCCGCCGCCCGCGCGTAACATGACAAAGGGACAGTCCCTTTGTCACGTTACGTCACGCTGAAGGGGAGAAGAACGTGCAGTACCGCATCAACCCGCGTAGCGGGGACCGCATCTCCGCGCTCGGCCTGGGGTGCATGCGCTTTCCGGGCCCTCCCGGGCGCCCGGACCCCGCGCGCGCCCGCGAGCTTGTCGCCCGTGCCGTGGAGCGCGGCATAAACTACCTGGACACGGCCTACCTCTACCCGGGAAACGAGGCCTGCGTGGGCTCCGCGCTCGTGGAGCTGGGCCTGCGCGACAGCGTGCTTCTTGCCACCAAGCTCCCGCACGGCTCCGTCCGTCGCGCGGAGGACCTCGACCGCATCTTCGACGAGCAGCTGCGCCGCCTGCGAACGGACCACGTGGACTACTACCTCGTCCACAACGTCACGAGTCCCGCCCAGTGGGAGCGCCTGCGCGAGCTGGGCGTCGAGGACTGGATCGCTCGGCAGCGCGCGGCGGGGCGCATCCGGCAGATGGGGTTCTCCTACCACGGCAGCGCGGGCGACTTCCCCGTGGTGCTGGACGCCTACGACTGGGACTTCTGCCAGATCCAGTACAACTACGCGGGCGAGACGTACCAGGCGGGCACGGCGGGCCTTCGTGCCGCCGCCGGGCGCGGGCTCGCCGTCTTCGTGATGGAGCCCCTGCTGGGAGGCCGCCTGGCAGACAGGCTGCCGGACCGCGCGCGGCGCATCCTCGACGCCGCCGCGACCCCCGATCTGGCCACGCCCGCCGCCTGGGGGCTCTCCTGGGTGTGGGACCACCCGGAGGTGACGATGCTCCTCTCCGGCATGAGCGCCCCCGAGCAGATAGACGAGAACGCCGCGCTGGCCGAGCGCGCGCTCCCGGGGTCCTTCGCGCCCGCCCAGCACGAGGTCATCTCCCGCGTGGTGAAGGAGTTCGAGCGTACGAACCGCGTCCCCTGCACGGGGTGCAACTACTGCATGCCCTGCCCGCAGGGGATCAACATCCCCGGGTGCTTCTCGGCATACAACGCGAGCTTCGCGCACGGCTGGTTCACGGGCCTCTCGCAGTACTTCACCGCGAGCGCCATCCGCACGTCCGAGCCCAAGCTCGTGAGCAACTGCGTCCGCTGCGGGGCGTGCGTGCGCCACTGCCCCCAGCACATCGACATCCCGGCCCGCCTGGAGGAGGTGGCGCGGCGCTTCCAGCCCGGTCCCGTGGGCTGGGCCCTTCGCGCGTGGTCGCACCGCGGGTGAGGTTGCCGCGCCGTCGGTCCGCGGCCTGCTTGTGCAGGTAACGAGCGACGATCAAGGGTATGCGCTTTTTTCGAAGGCACGTTCTTCTCTCCATGCCTCTGACCCGCTATTGTTTGAAACGGTCCACTTGGTGTGGTGTACGCCTTTGGAGGGATGCACGCACTCTTGCTTCGAGAGCGGGCTCTCTTGAAGCCATGTGAGTAGAAAGATGCTCCGTACGCACGTTCTCCTGTTTCAAAGCTCATTGTTGTCCGGTGCCTGACCTAGGGTGACACCTGGCGGCGCATCCATTGCGCCCAAAGTCCGATTGCTGATAAATGGAAGGGAGCCTATGTTGTCCACCATAGCTGCCATCGATGCCTTGGACTCGTGTGCGAATCGTATCAAGGTGATGAGAGACCTCGTTCTGGAGTCTATCAATCTAGGCTGTTACCTGCCCGAGGACAAAGAGGAGAGAAAGTGGGCGGAAAGGGCGGATCGCTATCTGGAGGCCGTCTTGGATGTTGCTGATGCTGCGCTGAGGGAATATCGAGATGATGCGCGACGTTTGAAGGAATGCCGTCCATAAGAGGTTTTTGATTTCGGACGTGAGCTTTGGGGCATCCGGGCTCGCGTCCGTTCTGCTAGAGATGTCTGCTTTCGCTCTGACCCTCTCTTGTAAATTATGTACCATTAGTGCATTATTGTTGGTCAGGGCGGATAAGTAGTTGAGTGGTTGTCTGGACGAGAGCGTTACGCAGAGAAGACCTATAGGGATGTCGAGCGCTATCTAGCGGAAGTTAGGCAGTGCGTGAGGCAGGGCGATTTCAAGATTGCCGAGCGAGGGGACGATAAGAATCGATCGTTTACTCGTGACTTCAACATCATTTCGCAGCGGACGGGTGCGATGATTTGCTCGCTTAGTCCCGAGGACTTTCTTCATGTGGTCGAGAGCCGGATGGAGGGCAATGAGGATGAGGAGCTGCGGGTCTTCTGCAAACGTCATGCGCTGTATTCGCTCATGTCTCGACGCTCCGAGGATGTTTTGGTGTACTACAAGTTTGACCTGATTCGGAATATCAGCAACAGAATGCTCATTGTCGTCTCGATGCACGTCGCGGAAAGACCTCCTGAATACGTATTCCAGTAGATAAACAACGTGTTGAAATATATAATTAATATATTGAACTTTCAAGAATTAAGGTGAATAAAATGTCAGAGCGTTTTTTAGCCTTCTGCGAGCAGTGCCGTAAGCAGGTGAGTGTCAGTCTCGTCGAAACGTTGGAAGAGTATGACTTTAACGGGATGACGTATGCCTATCCGGTCAAGAGAGGGGTTTGTCCCGAATGCGGAGGCGTCGCCACCCCCAATTCTGTCTTGGACGAGAACCAGAGGTCATTTACCGATGCTGTCCGAGCCGTCAATGGCATCGTGGGACAGAGTGTTGTCGAGAGCGTCCCAGAGCAATACTCAATTGGAAAGCGCCCCCTCTCGAGGCTTCTGGGCTGGGGAGAGCATACCTATTCGCGGTTTCTCGACGGGGATGTTCCTAGCGTGGATTATTCGAAGACAATCGAGAGGATTGCGCGCAGTCCGCTTGCGTTTCTCCTTAGATTGTACGGCGGGAGGGGAGAGCTGTCCGGAGTTGCCTTTAGGAAAAGCAGGGACGCAACGCTTCAGGTGTTGAGAGACTGTGGTGCGAAGATTGAGCGTGCTGCTGCCTATATCATCGCTCGCACAGGCAGTGCCTCGCCTCTGGCATTGCAAAAGGAACTCTACTACGCCGATGGATTATGCCTATCGTACGACGGTGCCCCGCTCTTTCCCGATCGCTGCGAGGCCTGGGTGTATGGTCCGGTGTTTCCTCGACTCTGGGAGGACGTTGAGCTAAAGGGCATTGGCGAGGAGTCGCTGTTTGGGGGCGAGGTATCCGATGCCCTGGTCGGGACGTTCTCGGGCAAGGAGCTCGAGGTTCTTGATGCAGTGATAGTTCACGTCGCTCGATTCAGCCCGTACGTGCTGCGAGATCTCACGCACAAGGAACGACCTTGGGTCGATGCCCGGGCGGGCGTGGGAGATGGAGTGCCGTCGCACAACGAGATTACCATTGAGTCCATGGCACAATTCTTCAAAGGGCTCTGGGAAGACTATCACATGGAACGACCGGGTGACATCGATCGCTATATGAGGGCTTCCGTGCTGGGAGAGTGACTCTCCAGCATGCTAGGCTACCAAAGCCCACGGCTAGTTGCCCACTTTCGAAGTCCCCGCTCAGGACGAAGTGTAAACACCTCAGGGCGAGAAGAACCGCGAGCTCTGGGATGCCCCAGCGAGCCGTTATGATTGCAGCGTCCTTCGCTCGTGCGAGGCTCGCCGGGCCCGTCCCACGCGGCGAGTCACGCAGTGAGCGAGCGAAGCGAGCGCCGAGCCGCGCGGGACGGGCCCGGCGAGCCGGGACCCCGTGCGACGAAAGGACCCCCATGCTGACCAAGCGAGTCATACCGTGCCTGGACGTGAAGGACGGCCGCGTGGTGAAGGGCGTCAACTTCGTGGGCCTGCGCGACGCGGGCGACCCGGTCGAGCTCGCGCGCCGCTATGACAAGGAGGGCGCCGACGAGGTGGTCTTCCTGGACATCACCGCCACCTCGGACGACCGAGCCACCAAGATCGACCTCGCGAGCCGCGCCTCGGCCGAGCTGCGCATCCCCTACACGGTGGGCGGGGGCTTCCGTGACGTGACGTCCTGCCGCGAGATGATCGCCGCCGGCGCGGACAAGGTCTCGCTCAACTCCGCCGCGGTCAAGGACCCGAGCCTCATCACCGCCGCCGCGGCTGCCTTTGGCTCGCAGGCCGTCATCTGCGCCATCGACGCCAAGCGCGTGGGCGAGGCGGACAAGTGGGAGGTCTACCTCGCGGGCGGGCGCGTGGCCACGGGCATCGACGCCGTCTCCTGGGCCGAGGAGGCCGCGCGCCGCGGCGCCGGGGAGATCCTCCTCACGAGCATGGACCGCGACGGCACCAAGGACGGCTTCGACC
>CALUJT010000042.1 GCA_944321005.1 uncultured Atopobiaceae bacterium
GCCCGCGACCACATGGCCAACGCGTCCTGCCTCGCCGGCATGGCCTTCGCCAACGCCTTCCTCGGCGTCAACCACTCCATGGCCCACAAGCTCGGTGCCTACCACCACATCGCGCACGGCCTGGCCAACGCCGTCATCCTCACCCGCGTCATGCGCTACAACGCGGCCGAGCGTCCCGTCAAGATGGGCACCTTCCCGCAGTACGACCACCCCAAGACCCTCGCCCGCTACGCCGAGGCCGGCCGCTTCTGCGGCATCCAGGGCAAGGACGACCGCGAGGTCTTCGAGAACTTCGTGAAGCGCATCGAGGAGCTCAAGGCTCACGTGGGCGTGCCCGAGACCATCGCCGGCTTTGGTGTCACCGAGGAGGACTTCCTCGCCACGCTCGACGAGATGTCCGAGAACGCGTTCAACGACCAGTGCACCGGCGCCAACCCGCGCTACCCGCTCATCTCCGAGATCAAGGAGCTCTACCTCGACGCCTTCTACGGCCGCGAGCCCAGCTCCTACGAGGACTAGTCCCAGCCGGTTCTTCTCGTTGCCCAGAAGGAGGCAGCAATGGAACTTTCTGACAGCAAGCAGGTCATCGTCGAGCGCCACAACAAGGCCGTCTACGTCGATGGCGACCGCATCGTCAAGGTGTTCAAGGCCGAGAAGCCGGCCTCCGACATCTTCAACGAGGCCCTGAACATCGCCCGCGTCATCGAGGCCGGCGTCCGCGTCCCCAAGGTGCTCGAGGTCTCCCAGGTCGCGGACGGCTCCTGGGCCCTCGCCACCGAGTACGTCCCGGGCGTCACCATGCGCTCCCTCATGGACGCCGCCGAGGGCACGGACGAGTACGACAAGCTCCTCGAGCAGTTCGTGGACTTCCAGCTGGAGATCCAGAACACCCCGGCCTCTGACCTCATGAAGGACCAGAAGACCAAGATCGCCGGCATGGTGGGCAAGGTCAAGGAGCTCGACCCCTCCGTCCGCTACGACCTCCAGATGCGCGCCGATCGCATGGCCCCCGGCCGTGCCATCTGCCACTGCGACTTCAACCCCTCCAACGTCATCGTTGGCGAGGACGGCACGCTCTACGCCTGCGACTGGACCCACGTCACCCGCGGTCTCCCCGAGGCCGACGCCGCGATGACCTACATCCTCTTCAAGATGTATCACCCCGGCCACGCCGAGAAGTACCTCGACGTCTTCTCCAAGAAGGCCGACATCGCCAAGCAGAAGGTGCACTACTGGGTGCCCGTCATGGCCGCCGCCGAGCTCTCCCGCGGCCGCAAGGACGCCGAGGAGTTCCTCCGCAGCCAGGTCGACGCCGCGCTTGACATCGACTAGCGCCCCTCGCCCCTGAGCGAACCCAAGGGCCCGTCAGCCACGGCTGGCGGGCCCTTCTCGTTCGCGTGCTTCTTTGCGCGGTATGAGATAAGCTGGTGGGGAGAAGAACGAGGAGAAGTGGAGTCTCATGCGCAACAGGCGTCTCGTGCTCGTTGGAATCGCCGCGGCCGTCGTGGTGGCGGTCGCGCTTGGCGTGGCCTTCGCCCTCGGCGCGTTTCGCTCCGACGCCGAGCGGGCGCGCGACTCCGTCACGGCCCTTATGGAGTCCTACGTGGTGCCCGTGCCCGACGAGGAGGGCAACGAGCCCGACGACGCCGCCTGGCCCGCAGACGACTACGGCGACGCCGCCACGATGGAGGCGCTCGGGACCTACGGCGTCGACGCGGACGAGTGGCACCGCCACTGCCTCAAGAACCTCTCCTACGAGGTGGGGGAGGCCGCGGTCGAGGGCGATACGGCGACCGTGAGCGTCATCGTGACCAACGCGAGCCTCTCCGCCGCGACCGAGGTCGCCGGGGCCGAGTTCTCGACCTTCTCCTCCACGCAGGAGGCGGAGGACGTTTACGCGCAGGGCGGCAAGGCCGCGCTCTTCGACAGCCTCGTCCAGCGCGTCTACGCGCACCTGGACGCCAACGAGAGCCCGGTCACCACGACCGTTGACGTGCCGTGCGCCAAGGGCGAGGACGGCACCTGGACCCCGCAGGTGGGCGGCAACGAGGCGTTCTTCTCGGCACTTTACGGCGGGTCCAACGTGATCGCGGGCCTCGCGCCGGCCGCCTAGGCCGCGCGCACGATCCCGAGGGAGGAGTCATGGGCTGCGAGCTCGCTGCCATCGTCGCCGTCTGCGACGACTGGGGGATAGGGCTGGACGGCGGGATGGTCGTCCGCAACCGGGAGGACATGAGGCACTTTGTCTCGTGCACGACGGGACACCCCGTCATCATGGGGCGTCGCACCCTCGAGAGCTTCCCCGGGGGGCGCCCCCTCAGGGACCGCCGCAACATCGTGCTCACGCGCGATCCCGGGTTCTCTCGCGAGGGCGTGGAGGTGGCGCACACGGTCGAGGAGGCGCTCCGTGCCGTGGAGGGCGAGCCCGAGGCCTGGGTCATCGGCGGGGGAGAGGTCTACCGGCAGCTCCTGCCCCTGTGCTCGAGGGCCGTCGTCACCAGGAACCACTGCGTGCGCAGGGCGGACGCCTACTTCCCCGACCTCGACGCCAGCCCGACGTGGAGGGCGTCCGAAGCTCGTACGGGCGGCGTGACCGAGGAGGGTGTTCCCTTTGACTTCGTGACGTACGAGAACGTGGGCCTGCGGGCGGGGGAGGCTCCCGGGCGCTAGATGGCGATGGGGATGTCCGTCACCTGCGGCCCGTGCTCGTAGCCCTCCACGATGAGGTCTTTCGTGGTGAAGGCGTAGAAGTCCGTCACGTCGGGGTTCAGGCGCACGCGCGGCGCCGGGTGGGTGGGGCGCGATATGAGCTCGCGCACCACGTCGACGTGGCGGTCGTAGATGTGTGCGTCCGCGATCATGTGCACGAGCTCGCCCGCTATCATCCCGGAGACCTGCGCCACCATCATGAGCAGGATGGCGTACTGGCAGACGTTCCAGTTGTTTGCCGCGAGCACGTCCTGGCTGCGCTGCACGAGCACCATGTTGAGGGTGGGGCGGTTGTCACCGGGCTCCTGCGTCACGTTGTAGATGGCGTTGTAGGCGCAGGGGTAGAGGTTCATCTCGGAGAGGTCCGCGAAGGTGTAGAGGTTGGTCATGATGCGGCGTGAGTATGGGTTCTCGCGCAGGTCCTTGAGCACGCGGTCCATCTGGTCGAAGTCGCCGTCGGGGTAGTGCGTCTTCACGCCCACCTGGTAGCCGTACGCCTTGCCGATCGAGCCCGTCTCGTCCGCCCACTCGTCCCAGATGTGGGAGTTGAGGTCGTGGATGTTGTTCGATTTCCTCTGGTAGATCCAGAGGACCTCGTCCATGGCGGACTTGAGCGCGGTGCGGCGCAGCGTGAGAGCGGGGAACTCCTCGCGCAGGTCGTAGCGGTTGCACACGCCAAAGCGCTTGATCGTGTACGCGGGCGTCCCGTCCTCCCAGTGGGGGCGCACGCGCTGGCCCTCGGTGGTGGTCCCGTGCTCGATGATGTCCGAGCACATGGAGATGAAGATGTCGTCTGCCCTGCTCATCGTCTTGCCCCCTAGCTGCCGTACACGACCGAGAACCTGCTGTCCGGCTGGTCGAGCAGGTCGTAGACGTCGTCGAAGAAGTCCTCGAGGTCGTCGGTGTAGTCGTCTTCGTACTCGTATTCGTAGCGCTGCTGGTAGCCCATGCCGTAGGCGTCGGCTCCGCTCTCGAGGGCGTAGCGGCCCACGGAGGCTGCGCACCCGGTGAAGCCGGAGACCAGGAGCACGAGCAGCAGCACGGCGAGCGCGCTGACCACATAGGCGAAGGGCCCCGACTGGGCGTTGGCGGGGTCGGTGGTGGCGCTTGCGCTCTCTATGACGGTCGGCCTCTCGTCGAGGCCCGCGTCCGTGCGCGGCTCCTCCGCCGCGTTCTCCTGGGTCATGTGAGTCCCTTCGTCGTGCTGTTCCCTGTCCGCCCGAGGACGGGCGTCCCTGGAGGATCTTGTCCCCCAAAGGATCTAATCCCCTAGAGCATCTGGTCCTCGAGCACCTGGTTCCAGTAGTAGGCGAGGCCCTCCACGAGGGCGCGGTCCGCGGGGAGCCACTCTACGTCGAGGAGCTCCTCGCGCGAGAGCCACCTCAGCTCGGAGTGCACGCCTTCGGCCGGCGAGGGCTCGGCGCCCTCCGCCAGGTTGCAGACGAGGCACTCCATCGAGAGGTGGAAGTCGGGATAGTCGTACTCGACGGTGTCGTAGGGCCAGGCGACCCCGAGCTCGCAGCCCAGCTCCTCGCGGAGCTCGCGCTGGAGCGCCGCGAGCGGGGACTCGCCGTCCTCTATCTTGCCGCCGGGGAGCTCCCAGAGCCCCTCCTGCGGGCCAGAGGCCCTCCTGGCGGCGAGGATCCTTCCCCCGTTGCGGATAATGCCTGCAGAGACGCGTACGTTCATGGGCGCTCCTAACGCTGTCGGATTCTCACGAGGGCGAGGGTGTCTCCGGACTCGCCGGCAAGGTCGACGTCCCACCCTCCCTCGGACGTGTACACGACGGGACGGATGGCGTCGCCGAGAAACGCCATGCTCCTGTACTGGACCTGGACCGTCATCGGCGGCACCGGGGAGGGCGCCCCCACGGCCTCCAGAGAGTCCAGGGCGAGGGCCACGTATCTGGCGTTGTTGACGTGGCGGTTGGTGTCGAGCTGTCGCCTGGTGACGCGGACGGTCGGAGCCGGGGAGGGCTCCCCCTCCGGGCGGATCCTCCGGTCGAGCGGCGCCATCTCGAGAGGTGGCTCCGTCGAGAGGTAGGTGCGCTGGTCCTCGGGCACGCGCGTGGCGTGGCCGCGCTCCGTGTCGTAGACGAACCACTGGGAGTTGGCGCGGACGAGGTCCTCGCCGCCGGCGGAGATTCTGAAGTTCCTGAGCGCGTGGGCGCGCGACATCTCGTAGCACCAGGTGGAGACGATGACGCTCTCGCCAAAGGCCGGGAGCCGGTCCACCTCGATCCTCCAGTTGGCCAGGACCCAGGCGAGCCCCCGCGAGGAGAGGCCGTCGATGCCCATGCCGAGCTCGCCCGACTGGAAGGTCGAGCAGTCCTGGAGGTAGTTGATCGCGGCAAAGAGCGAGAGGCGCCCCGTGTCGTCGCACTCGCTGTAGCGCACGCGTGAGTCGAATGAGTACATCGTCACCCTTTCCTTCCTACAGAACCTTACCAGCTTCGCGGCCCGTGGGGTACCAAATCGGGATGGTAGAATCGGGGTCGACGACAAGACGGGAGGCTCATCATGGGTTCAGTGAGAATCGCGACGATCGGCACGAGCGGGATATGCGAGCAGTTCTGCCAGGCGTTGGCAGACGTCGAGGGCGCGAAGGTCGTCGCCTCGTACTCGCGCGACCTGGCCCGCGCCCGCGAGTTTGGCGGCCGCTACGGGGCCGAGATCTTCTTCGACAGCCTCTCCGATCTGGCGGCCTCGCCTGACGTCGACGCCGTCTACATCGCCAGCCCCAACGGCGCGCACGCCGCGCAGGCGCTGAGGATGATATCCGGCGGCAAGCACGTGCTCGTGGAGAAGGCGCTCGCCTCAAACGAGCGCGAGGCGCGCTCGGTCTTCGACGCCGCCCGGGCGGCCGGCGTGGTTGCCCTGGAGGCCCTGCGCACGCTCCACGTGCCGAGCTTTCGCAGGATCGAGGAGATCGTCTCGGCGGACCTCGGCCAGGTGAGGCTCGCCACGCTGCGCTTTGCCAAGGTCACGTCGCGCATCGCGCGCCTGAGGGCGGGGGAGCGCATCAACATCTTCGATCCCGCGCTCGCCGGGGGCGCCCTCATGGACATAGGCATCTACTGCGTGGAGCCCGCCGTCGCGCTCTTCGGCAGGCCCGCGGAGGTGCGTGCCCTCGGGGTGACCGCCCCCGTGCCGGGGTGCGAGCCCGGGGACCCGTGCTCCACCATCGACCTCGCGGGCGAGGCCCTGCTGGGCTACGGGGACAAGGTGGTCCAGGTCTCCTACGGCAAGGTGTGCGACGACGTGCTCTCCTCCCAGGTGGAGGGCGAGGGCGGCACGCTCGTCTGGGACGCCACGTCCTGCCCCGTCAACCTGCGGCTTCACCGTCCCGAGGGCGGCGGGCAGGTCTTCCGCATGGGGGAGGCCAGCCTCGAGCCCGTCCCCGTTGACGTGCCGGAGCGCGACATGGCCTGCGAGATCTCCGACTTCGTCTCCGCAGTGCGCGGGGAGGCGGGGGGCCTCGCCCTGCGCGAGCGCTGCGAGCGCGTCACGCTGGACTCCATCGCCGTCATGGACGAGATCAGGCGCCAGGTGGGCGTCGTCTTCCCGGCGGACCTGGCGTAGGGGCGGGCGCGGGACGCTCGGCCCCTCGCCCTTATCGGCGCCTCCCGAGTCGCGGCCCGGGGCTACTTGGGGTAGGCGATGACGTCGGAGCCGCCAAAGCGGCTCGGGCCCTCGTCCGCGCCGCCGTAGGGGCTCATGGAGTCTACGACCATGCGCGCGGCTCCGGGCAGGGCGCGCGCCTCGTAGGACCTCACGAGGCCGGGCATGACCTCGCCGTCCACCTCGAGCGCCACGGGTTCCGACACCTCCACGCGCACCTCGCGGCCCTTGAGGGACTTGATGTGGGGCCTTCCGATGGACTTGCCCGCGCGGTCCACGAGGCCGAAGGCGATGGGCGCCAGCAGCTGCGTGGCGTCCGAGGTCTCCACGATGATGACGTCCAGGAGGCCGTCGTCCATCCTGCAGTCGGGGACGATCTGGATGTCCCCCTGGATCATGGCGTTGTTTGCCACCATGCAGGTGATGCCCTCGCGCTCCACCGTCCTGCCGTCTATGGTCACGGTGAAGCGCACGACCGAGGGGCGCGGATTGGCGAGCGCCGCGGCGAAGTAGGCCGCCTGGCCCATCATTGCCTTGTTGGGAAGCGCCGCCTGCATGATCTGGGCGTCGAAGCCGGTTCCGGACATGAGGCCAAAGCCGCGCGTCCTTCTCTGCCCGATCTCGTCCGTCCAGGATATCTCGCCGAGGTCGAGCCTCGCGGTCATGCCGCGGCGGCACGCGCGGGCGAGCGAGGAGGGCTCGGGGGCGTTGCCAATGTTCGCCGCGAGGAGGTTGGCCGTGCCGGAGGGGAAGACGCAGGTGGGGACGTCGCGGCCCGCGAGGGCGTGGAGGAGCGTGGAGACCGTGCCGTCGCCCCCGGAGAGCACCACCACGTCAAAGTCCCCGGCGTCGGCGCACGCCTCCGAAGCCACGAAGTCCTCCTCCAGGATCCTGAGGAGGCACTCGTCCCCGGCCTGCGCGACGGCGCGCTCGAACTGGAAGACGGCGTCCGACCCGAAGCCGGAGCGCGGGTTGTGGATGATGAGGGTGCGCATGGAGTGCCTCCCTGGGGTCTCATGCGGGGGATTATGTATCATGTACCAATGGCGCGCCTAGGGGCGCCCCGTCAGCACACTATGTTACCCAATCGCCGCACGACAGAATCGAGCACCGTGTACCTATCGACCCAATCCGAGCTCGCCGCCTTCTGCGAGCGCGCCGCCTCGCAGAAGGTCCTGGCCGTGGACACCGAGTTCCTGCGCGAGAAGACCTACTACCCCAAGCTCTGCCTCGTGCAGGTCGCCACCTCGGAGGAGATCGCCGCCGTCGACCCCATCCTCATCGAGGATCTCTCCCCGCTCGCCGCCCTCTTCGAGGACGACTCCGTCACCAAGGTCTTCCACGCCTGCACGCAGGACATAGAGGTGCTGCTCGACGGAATGGGGTGCGTCTGCGCGCCCATCTTCGACACGCAGCTCGCGGCGGCCTTCCTGGGCCTGCGGCAGCAGGTGAGCTACGGCTCTCTCGTGGAGGCGTACTGCGGGGTGCACCTTGCCAAGGCGGAGAGCCTCACGGACTGGTCCCGACGCCCGCTCGACCCCGAGCAGCTCAGGTACGCCGAGGACGACGTGCGCTACCTGCCGGGCATCTACGACCGCATGATGTCTCAGCTGGTCGAGAGGGACCGCCTCTCCTGGCTCGCTCCCGAGATGGAGGCGCTCTGCGACCCCGCCCGCGCGCGCCGGGAGCCGCGCGAGGCGTATCTCAGGCTCAAGCGCTCCGGCTCGCTCACGAGAAGGCAGCTCGCCGTCGCGCGCGAGGTCTGCGCGTGGCGCGAGGAGTGCGCCGCCCGACGCGACATCCCCCGTAAGTGGGTGGCATCCGACGAGGTGGTCGTGGAGATCTGCAAGCGCACGCCGTCCTCCGTCGAGCGCCTGAGGCGCGTCCGCGGGACGGACCAGATCCCCGAGGTCGACGCCCGCGAGCTCGTCCGAGCCGTCGCGCGCGGCGTCGCGTGTCCCGCCTCCGAGTGCCCGCGCGTCGTGCGCCACGCCCGCCCCTCGGCCGAAACCGAGGGCGTCATCGACCTCATGTACGCGGTGCTCCGCCTCGTCTCCGAGAAGAGCGGCGTGGCGACGCAGCTCATCGCCACCAGAGACGACCTCATGGACTTCCTCACGGACCGCGACCATGCGCGTCTGGCGACGTCCTGGCGCTGGGAGCTCGCCGGACACACGCTCGACCGCCTGCTCTCCGGCGAGGTGGGCCTCACCGTCAAGGAGGGCAGGATCGAGCTCCTCTAGGGCTCGGGTCTGCTTCCGCGCCCCGCGCGAATTGTTGTCCGGTCCTCCGGGTAGAATGAGTCCCAACGTCTTTGATTGGAGTCGGGATGCCTCTCTACTACGGTTTTGGCTACGGAATGGACATGGGCTACCTCCTGGTGGCGCTCGTCGCCCTTGTTATTGGCGGCGCGGCGCAGGCCTACATCAACAGCACGTACCGCAAGTGGTCGCGCGTGCCCGCCAACGTGCCCGGCACGGGGGCGGACGTTGCGCGTCGCATGCTCGCCGAGGGCGGCGCCACGGGCGTGGGCATCACGCGGGTGGCGGGCAGCCTCACCGACCACTACGACCCGCGCGACAATCGCCTGCACCTCTCGGACGACAACTACCGCGGGGCGTCCGTGGCCTCGGTCGCCGTGGCCTGTCACGAGGCGGGCCACGCCATCCAGGCGGCTCGCGGCTTCTCGATGTATCGCCTGCGCACGGCGCTCGTCCCTGCCGTGAACTTCGCGCAGCAGGGGTGGGCGCTCGTCCTTCTCGCCGGTGTCCTGCTCAACGTCGCCGGCCTCGTGCAGCTGGCCATCGCCCTCTTTGCCGTCGCCGTGGTGTTCCAGCTGGTGACGCTTCCGGTGGAGATCGACGCCTCGCGACGCGCCGTGGCGTACCTCTCCCAGAACGGCTCCGGCATGGACGAGAGGGGCGCGCGCTCGGTCCTCACCGCCGCCGCGCTCACCTACGTTGCGGCCGCCCTCACCTCCATTATCCAGCTCCTGTACCTGCTCAGCCGCTACGGCGGGCGAGGTGACGAGTGATGGGGGAGAGCAGGGACGGCGCTCCGGCGCCCATCTCCGTTTCCGACGCCGTGGCCCTGGCCAAGGGCGCGGTCTCGCAGTGGCCCACGCTCGTGGTGGGCGGCGAGGTCTCGGGCTTCCGCGGGCCCAACGCCCGCTCGGGTCACTGCTACTTCGAGGTAAAGGACGACGGCGCCTCGATGAGCGTCATCGTGTGGCGCGGCACGGCCCAGAAGATGGGCTTTCAGCTGCGCGACGGCCTCGCCGTGCAGCTCACGGGAAAGTTTGACGTATACAAGGCTTCCGGCAAGCTCTCCTTCGTGGCGAGCAAGGTGGAGGCCGCGGGGGAGGGGCTCCTGCGCCAGCAGGTCGCAGAGCTCGCCAGAAGGCTCGAGCGCGAGGGCCTCATGGACCCCACGCGCAAGCGCCACGTCCCCGCGTTCTGCTCCCGCGTCTGCGTGGTGACGTCGCTCTCCGGAAGCGTCATCGAGGACGTCAAGCGCACGCTCGCGCGCCGCAACCGGCTCGTCGAGATCGACGTCGTGGGGTGCTCCGTCCAGGGGGCGGACGCTCCCGCCACCATCGTGCGCGCGCTTGCCACCGCGGCCGCAGCCCGGCCGGACGCCATCCTGCTCGTGCGCGGCGGCGGCTCCTTCGAGGACCTCATGTGCTTCAATGACGAGTCCGTCGCGCGCGCCATCGCTGCCTGTCCCGTCCCGGTTGTCACGGGCATAGGCCACGAGCCGGACACCACCATCGCGGACATGGTGGCGGATCGCCGCGCCTCCACGCCCACCGCTGCGGCGGAGTCGGTGGCGCCCGCCTTCGACGAGGTCGAGCGCCAGATGCTCCAGCGCCAGGTGCGCCTCGGCCGCGCGATGTCCGCCGCGCTCTCGTTCCGGGGGCAGCACGTGACCTCGATCGGGCGCCTCATGGCCGGCTCGGTTGACGCCGAGCTCTCCAGGCGCCGCGTGGCGCTCGACGCCCTCGGCGCCAGGCGCTGCCTCACGGACCCGCTCGCCACCGTCACGGCGCGGGCCGAGGACCTCATGCAGACCGAGCAGCGCCTGCACGACGCCGTCCCGCGCGCGCTCGCGCGGCAGCGGGAGGGCTGCGAGCACGCCTCGGCGCGGCTCTCCGCGGTTGCGGGCAAGCTCCTTGCGCCAGGGGAGGCCACGCTCGCGCGGCTCGCGGCGTCCCTCGACGCCCTCTCGCCGCTCTCCGTCCTCGCCCGCGGCTACGCCATCGCGCGCGACGGCGCGGGCCACGTCGTCAAGGACGCGCGCGAGCTTGCCGTTGGCGACGAGCTCACCGTTCTTCTCGGCGCCGGCTCCGTGGGCGCCAGCGTCACCTCCATCAGCGAATAGACCGGCTTCTACCGAAGGGAGACCATCGCATGTCCGAGCAGACCTACCGTCCCATCGACGAGATGACGTTCAAGGAGGCCTCGATCGAGCTCGAGCAAATCGTGCGCTCGCTCGAGTCCGGGGACCTCGAGCTCGAGGACTCGCTCGAGCGCTACGGTCGCGGGGTGGAGCTCCTCAAGAGCCTCCGCGCGCGCCTGGCGGACGCCGAGCAGAAGGTCCGCGTGCTCCTGGACGCCACGGACGAGCCGGCCGCCACCACCGACACCGCCTCCGCGCCCAGCGTGGCATACATCAACGAGTAGCCCCGCGGGCTACAATAGGGCAGGCCAGAACAGGCACGAGATTGGAGCCCCCCATGTCCGACTGCATCTTCTGCAAGATCGCCAACGGAGAGATTCCGAGCGACTTCCTCTACGAGGACGACAACGTCGTCGCCTTCCGTGACCTCAGCCCCCAGGCGCCCGTTCACGTGCTCGTGGTTCCCAAGGCGCACCACGACAACTTCGTGGACGGCGTCCCCGCCGAGACCCTCCTCTCCATGGAGAGGGCCGTCAAGGCGGTGGCCGAGAAGTGCGGCGTCGCCGAGTCCGGCTTCCGCTGCATCATGAACACCGGCGCGGCCTCGGGGCAGACGGTGATGCACCTCCACATGCACGTGCTGGGCGGAAAGGACCTCGGCGAGGGGCTCATCCCCGCATAACGCTGTCCCGCGCGCCTTAAAAAATGTTCCAAGGCACAGTTTTTCGTACCTTCCCGGGGCGTATGATGGAGTCACATCAGGCTAGCAGGTGGGGTATCCCCGCGAGAGGAGAGTCATGAACGTCCTTGTCATCAACGCCGGCAGCTCGTCGCTCAAGTATCAGCTCCTTGACGTCGATACGCGCGAGGTCTATGCGAAGGGCAACTGCGAGCGCATCGGCATCGACGGCTCGTTCGTCGGTCACGAGGAGATGGGCGGCGAGAAGCAGAAGCTCGAGGTCGCGCTGCCCGATCACAAGACCGCCATCAAGTACGTCTTCGACATCCTCAAGGAGATCGACAAGCCCATCGGCGGCATCGGCCACCGCGTGGTCCAGGGCGGCTGGTACTTCCCCGAGTCTGCCGTCGTGAC
>CALUJT010000043.1 GCA_944321005.1 uncultured Atopobiaceae bacterium
ATGCGCTGGCGCTGGCCGCCGGAGAACTCGTGCGGGTAGCGCATCTTGTGGTACGGCTGCAGGCCGCACTCCTCCATGACGCGGTCGATGTAGTCGTCGAACTCCTCCTTGGGCACGAGGTTGTGCTCGCGCACGGCCTCGCCCACGATCTCGGAGATCGGGAGGCGCGGGGAGAGGCTCGAGTACGGGTCCTGGAAGATGATCTGCATCTTGGTGCGCGCGTCGTGAAGCTCCTTGGCGTTGAGGCTATAGACCTCGCGGCCGTTGAAGAGCACCTCGCCGCCGGTCTTCTCGCCGGCAAGGCGCAGGATGGTGCGGCCGGTGGTGGACTTGCCGCAGCCGGACTCGCCCACGAGGCCCATGGTGTGGCCGCGGCGCAGCTTGAAGGAAACGCCGTCGACGGCCTTCACGTAGCCCTGCGTGCGGTTGAACATGCCGCCCTTGATGGGGAAGTACTTCTTGAGGTCGTTGACCTCGAGGATGATGTCCTCGGTGCCGGGGGCCGCGGGGGCCTTGGTGGACGTGACGTCCACAGTCGTGTTCGTGGAAGCCATTTACTTGTCCTCCCCCTCGGTGCCGGTGCCGGCGATGAGGTCGTCGAGAACCGCGGCGGTCTCGTTGGCGGCCTCGGCCGTGGCGTTGTCGTAGTAGCGGTAGCAGCTCACCTCGTGCGTGGGCGAGAGGCGAACCATGTGCGGGTACTCGCCGGAGCACGCCTTGACGCAGAGCTCGCAGCGGTCCTTGAAGTAGCAGTAGTCGGGCATGTTGACCGGGTTGGGGACCTTGCCCGGGATGGAGTAGAGACGCTCCACGTGCTTGCCCACGACCGGCTTGGAGGCCATGAGGCCGATGGTGTAGGGGTGCGCGGGGTGGTCGAAGATCTCCTCCGCGGTGCCCTTCTCCACGATGCGGCCCGCGTACATGACCACCACGTAGTCGGCCATCTCGGCCACGACGCCCAGGTCGTGGGTGACGAGGATGATCGAGGAGTTGATCTTGTCCTTGAGCGAGCGGAGAAGGTCGAGGATCTGCGCCTGGATGGTCACGTCCAGGGCCGTGGTGGGCTCGTCGGCGATGATGATGCGCGGGTTGCAGGCGAGCGCGATGGCGATCATGATGCGCTGACGCATGCCGCCGGAGAGCTCGTGCGGGTACATCCCGTAGACGCCCTCGGAGTTGGCGATGCCCACCGTCTCGATCATCTCGATCGCACGGGCCTTGATCTGCTCGGCGCTCCAGTCCTTGCCGTCGTGGAGGGCAATGACCTCCTCGATCTGCTCGCCCACCTTGAAGACGGGGTTGAGCGAGGTCATGGGCTCCTGGTAGATCATCGAGACCTCGGAGCCGCGAATCTTCTGCATGGCCTCCTCGGGTGCCTTGGTCACGTCGATGGCGTGGTCGCCGAGGTTGAGGCGGATAGAGCCGCCGGTGACCTGGCCCTGCGGGCGCTGCAGGAGCTGGATGAGCGAGAGGCACGTGACGGACTTGCCGCAGCCGGACTCGCCCACGACGCCCACGGTCTTGCCCACGGGCACGTCGTAGGTCACGCCGTCCACGGACTTGACCACGCCGGTGTCGGTGAAGAAGCAGGTGTGCACGTCATCGAACTCGACGGCGTTGGCCGGGTTCTTCATCTCGCACGCGTACTCGGAGGGGTCCACGTTCTTGCGCTTGCGCAGCTTCTCGTAGCCCTCGGTGATCTTGCGGTTCTCCTTGGAGATTCGGCGGGACTCCTTGGCGGAAAGGTAGCCCGCCTCCTTCTTCTTTTCGGATCCAAACATTGGCTACCCCTCCCTAGCGGTTCATCTTGGGGTCGAAGGCGTCACGCAGGCCGTCGCCCACGAAGTTGAAGCCAAGAACCGCGAGCAAGAGGCAGATGCCGGCGGGAATCCAGATGAACCAGTAGTTGGTCATGACGAAGGCGTTGTTGACGTCGGAGATGATGTTGCCCCAGGAGGCAAACGGGAACTTGACGCCCAGGCCGAGGAACGAGAGCGTCGCCTCGGTGATGATCGTGGAGCCCAGGCTCATGGTGCAGGAGACGATGAGCTGCGGCATGACGTTGGGGATGAGGTGACGGATGATGCGGTGCGGGACGGAGATGCCCGTGGCCTCGGTGGCGAGCATGAACTCCTGCTCGCGCAGGGAGAGGATCTGGCCGCGCACCAGGCGCGCGATGGAGGGCCAGGACAGGAAGCCGAGGATGAGCATGAGGTAGATCATGCGGATCCAGGGGTCCAGGCGCATGGCGTCCATCGCCGAGCCGAGGATGATGATGATCGGCATCGAGGGCAGGCAGTAGAAGATGTCGACGATGCGCATGATCAGGTTGTCGACCCAGCCGCCGAAGTATCCGGAGATGCCGCCCATGATGACGCCCAGGCCCGCGGCGATGAAGACGACGATGAAGCCGATGATGAGCGACACGCGGCCGCCGTACATGAGGCGCGTGAGCATGTCCATGCCGTTGCCGTCCGTGCCGAGCCAGTGCTCGAGCGAGGGGCTGGCGTAGCGGTCGTAGACCAGGTTCTCCGTGGTCTCGGTGACGTTGTAGACCTTGGAGTAGGCGTCATAGGAGATGGAGTAGGTGTGCTCGGCGCCGTCAGCGTCCGTGTAGACGACCTCGGAGGCGTCGGCATCAACGGCGGTGAGCAGGGCCTCGCGCAGGTCGTCGGGGATGACGGTGTTGCCGTCGGAGGCGGAGATGACAAACGGGCTCACCATGGCCACGGTCTCGCCGGAGGCGTCCATGACGTTGCCGGCCTCGTCAAAGGTGTAGGAGACGCCGTCGGCCTCGAAGGTGTTGCCGGCGGCCTCGGCCTCGGCGGCCTCCGCGGCGGCGTCCTCGGTCTCCTCGGTGCTGTCCACGACCACGGCACCGGACTCGTCGACCTCCGGCGCGTCCGCGGCGGTGTCCCCGGCCGCGGCGGCGTTGGAGATGGCCGTGATGGCGGCGATCTGGAAGTCGAAGGAGGGCGCCGTCATGCCGGCGGGCACGCTCACCACGTAGCTGGAGGCGTAGGCCACGACGGAGCCGCCCGAGGTGAAGGTGTAGAGGTCGGGGGCCGGCTGCTCGATCGTGTAGACCACGCCGTCGCGCTCGAAGGACGTGGCGCCCTCGCTGATGGCGGAGTTGGCCTTGGCCTGCACGAGCGCGCCAAAGTCCGCGCCCTCCGCCGCGGTGTAGCGGCGCGTGGTGGTCTCGGTGATGCCGGCGTACTGCGTGTTGAGCTTGGTGAGGGTGGAGAAGGTCTGGTCCTGCCCGTAGGGGCTCACGAGGCCGCCCACGAAGGAGAACAGGAACATGGCCACGAGGATGACCAGGCCCACGACGGCCAGGCGGTTGCGGAAGAAGCGCTTGGCGATAAGGGCGCCCGGGGAGAGCACCTTCACGCGACGGTCGTCGTTGAGGGAGTACTGCTGCTGATCGTCGTTCTTCTCGGCGGGCGTGCCGTTCTTGGAATCGCTCATGAGTTACACCCGCCTTCCTAGGAGATGCGAACGCGGGGGTCGACCACCGCGTAGAGGATGTCGGTCAGGAGGTTGGAGAGAAGCGTGATGATGGCGATGAAGGTGAGGAAGAACATCGTGTAGGGGATGTCTCCGGCCGTCATGGCCTGGTAGGACGTGTAGCCCGTGCCCGGGATCATGAAGAGCGTCTCGGTGATGAGGGCGCCCGAGAAGAGGCCGGGCAGAGACCCGCCGATGACGGTCACGAGCGGGATGAGCGTGTTGCGGAAGGCGTGCTTGTAGATGACCTTGTGCTCCGGCAGGCCCTTGGTGCGCGCGGTGCGGATGTAATCCGCGTTGAGCACCTCGAGCATGTTGGTGCGCGTGTAGCGCATGAGGGAGCCGATCTGGATCACCGTGAGCGTCACGACGGGCATGACCATGTGGTTCACGATGTCGAGCGCCTGGCCGAAGGCATCGAGCTGCGCGTAGTCGCGGCCCATGAGGCCGTAGAGGTCAAACCAGCCAAGGCCAACGGAGAAGACCAGCTTGAGCAGCGTGGCGAAGAAGAACGTGGGCAGGGAGATGCCCGCGAGCGCCACGGCGGAGATGATGTAGTCGGACTTGGAGTACTGGTGCGTGGCGGCCAGGATGCCCAGGGGCACGGCGATGATCGTGGAGAACACGAACGCCAGGCCGCCCATCACGAAGGAGATGCCGATGGTGTTGGTGAACTCGGTGATCACCGGCACGTTGAACTTCCAGGAGTCACCGAAGTTGCCGGTGAGGAAGTCGCCGAGCCAGGTGACGTAGCCGATGGGCACCGGCAGGTCCAGGCCGTACTGGGCGTTCAGCTGCGCCAGCCACTCCTCGTAGGGCTTGGCGCCGGGCGCCTGGGAGAGCTGCATTGCCATGGTCTCCACGTAGGATGCCGGCAGCGAGCGCATCAGGCCGTAGATGATGAAGGTCACGCAGAACAAGATGATGACCGAGATTCCGATGCGCTTGGCGATATAGGTTCTCACGTCGCAAACGCTCCTCTCACTCATGCCCGCGCGGTCGCGGACAGAAGAGACCCCTTTTCTGCGCTGGAAGCGCAGACGATCGAACTCCCAGCACGGGAAGGAGGTCTCTCAAACCAACAGGGAAAGCCTCCCCAAGCAACGCGGCGGGGCGCGACGGCTCTTCGCCGCCGCGCCCGACGCGATTTAGCTCAGGTTGGAGGACACTACTTGAGCTCGAGCTTCTCGATCTCGTCCTTCCAGGTCCAGTACGGGGTCTGGTCCTGGACGACGGAGTCGACGTTCACGCGCTCGCTGGAGACGAGCGTGCACTCGGAGCGCTGGTAGACCGGGAGCTCGACGCCCCAGTCGAGGACGATGTCCATGGCCTCCTTGTAGATGGGCTTGCGGCTCTCGGTGTCGAGGCTCTGGCGGCCAGCCTCGATGAGCTCGTCGAGGTCGGCGTCGTTGATCTGGTAGTAGTTCGTGGAGCCCTGGCTGTGGTAGAGCTGGTACATGTCGGGGTCAGCCGTGGACTGCCAGGCGGCGCACCACATCTCGGCGGCGCCGGACTGGTAGGACGCGAAGAGGTCGGCGGAGTTGGCAATGTCGTTCACCGTGAAGGTGATGCCGATGCTCGCGAAGGCGTCCGCGGCCTCCTGCAGGATCATGAAGGTGGGGTGGTCGCCCTGGCCGCCGCCGCCGATGTTGCAGCGGTACTCGAGCTTGGCGCCCGCGGGGGCAGCGGTGACCTTGCCGTCGGCGACGGTGTAGCCCGCGGCCTCGAACCAGGTGAGTGCGCCGGCGAGGGCGGCGGCGTGACGGTCGTCGTCGCTCATGTCGGCGGTGTAGAGCTGGTTGCCGGAGGCGTCGGTGGAGTAGCAGACCTCGTAGCCCGGGTCCGTCTCGTTGGGCGAGGCCCAGGAGGAGGTGGAGATCGGGTAGTTGAGGACGGTGGCGGTGTCGCCGTAGTAGGAGGCGATGCCGGAGTCACGGTAGGCGGCGATCACGGTGCAGAGGGCCTTGCGGAGCGCCTTGGAGGCGTCGGAGCCGGCCTCGCCGTTCACGCACACGTTGCCGGCGGCGATGCCGATGTAGCCGTAGCCGCGGAAGTCGTGCAGGAAGGTGGAGAAGACGTCGCCGTTGACGTCATCGTTGCCGTTGATCTCCTTGATCTGGGTCTCGACCTCCATGGAGTAGGAGGGCTGGGAGACGTCGAGGGTGCCGGCCTGGACGCCGGTCACCATATCGGCCTCCTGGGTCTCCACGATGTTGAGGTTGGAGACCTTCGGGGCGCCCTTGTAGTAGTCGGCGTTAGCGGACATGAGGACCTGGCCGCCCTCGTAGCTGTCGAACTTGAAGGCGCCGGAGCCCATGGGCTGGCCGTTGAGGCCGCGGGCCTTGGAGAGGTCGCCCTTGGTGAAGCCGAAGGAGTTGTTCTCGTAGTCGTAGAGCGACTCGTCGCCGTAGTACTTGTAGGAGCACGGGGCGATGGAGAGCTGGTAGATCATGGTGGCGTCAACACCGTTGGTGGTGACGGTCATGGTGTAGTCGTCAACGCGGACGATGCCGGAGACGTTGGCAGCGGCCTCGCCGGTCTCGACGCCCTGGGTGCCCATGGCGTAGACGTCCTCGGGGATGAGCTCGGAGAGGGCGGTGCCGGCGGTCTCGGCCTCGCACGCGGAGAAGTTCCAGTCGTAGGCGGCGGCGATGGCCTCGAAGAAGGTGGTGGCGGTGGCGTCGGCGGGCAGGTCGGGGTAGTTCCAGCCGGCGGCGGCGGAGGCGACGTCGGTGGCGCCGTTCTCCATCATGTAGTCGACGATCTCCTGGGCGAACTTGGTGCCGCCGTCGTCAACGGCCGCCCAGAAGGCGTCCTGCTGCTCCTGGGTCCAGTAGGTGAAGTCGGTGTTGTCACGGCCGGCGTTGCCGATGAGGGAGGCAAGCGTGGCCATGCCGGAGCGGTACTCCTGCAGGCCGACGATGTCGTTGGAGTAGATGGTGGCGGAGCCGTCGTAGGTGGGGTCGAAGTACGCGTAGAAGGTGAAGATCGCGTCATCGATGGTGACGGGGCTGCCGTCGTGGAACTTGAGGTCGTCGCGCATCTTCACCGTGTAGGTGACGGTGCCGTCGGCGTTCTCCTCCATGGTGATGTCGGCGGGGCCGGTGTAGGTGTACTCCGTGCCGTTGTACTCCCTGGTCTCGCCCTCGATGGCGCTGAGGACGGGCTCGGCCATGCGGTCGATCATGAGCAGCGTGATGTTGTTGAAGCTCACGACGTCCTGGTCAGCCGCGGAAGCGGTGAACAGGGGGGCAGAACTTGCCCTCGAGGCCGTTGCCCGCGACGACGAGCGTTCCGGCGTGATCGGAATCGCCAGAGCCGCCGTTGCCGCTCTGCTCGGTGTTGCCGTTGCACGCGGCGAGCGCGAGGGCGCCCATGGTGGCCGCGGACAGGCCGAGCATCTTCCTTCTGGTAACGAGCATTTTCCCTACCTTTCCTCCCGTAAGCGGGGATATCGGAAGCACACTGGCCCAAATTGGCCAGAGTACATGCGTAGGGCAGTTTACGTTTTCGAAACCTTAAAACGAGTCGGGTGCCCTTCGCTTTCACGCACTGGTTACAAACCAGTTTCCCCTAAACCGGTGAACGGTAGTACTTTAGCGGATAAACGGCACATTCCTAAATGGCTCGTTGACAGATTCATGACAGTTGTGGCCAAGCCTTCCACCGGGATTACACGTCTCTTCCCGCCGTCAGACTCCGTGACGCCGGCGCCACTCGTCCTCGAGGATGGCCATGAGGACGTCGTCGCAGTAGGAGCCGTCGGGCAGAAGGATGGCGTCGCGCAGGACCCCCTCGCGGACGAAGCCCGTCTTGGCATAGACGCGCTCGGCGCGCGGGTTGATGGAGAAGACGTCCAGCTCGAGACGATGAAGGCCCAGCCCCTCGAAGGCGTAGTCGCGCGTGAGGGCGCAGGCCCAGCTGCCCAGGCCGCGGTCGCGCGCCGGCGCGCCGAAGAGCGCCATCCGGAAGTTGGCGCTTCTGGCCGCCCAGTCGATCTCGTTGATGACGCTCTCCCCCAGAACCGCGCCCTCCGGCGAGAGAATCAGCAGGTCGCGACGGTCCGGGTCGTCCACGCAGCGCAGGAAGAAGCTCGTGACCTCGTCCTTCTCGTAATGGTCCCTGCTGCCCGTGAGGAGCGCGCCCTCCGGGTCAAACTGGCTGAAGCCCTCCCAGTACGCGTCCACATCCCCTGCGCGCGCGAGTCTGAGCACGTGGCCGTCCTCGCGCTCCCAGCGCACGTCCGTCTTCTCCATGCGACCCTCCGTCTGTTAATTGGGGACTGTCCCCAATTTACACAAACAGCCGGCGCACGTCGGCGCGGGCGCGCCAGACCGTTGCCCAGCACGTCGCAAGCGTCGCGCCCGCCGCGAGCGTCATGCACGCCCGAACGTCCAGCACCTCCCCCATCGCGCCCACCACCAGCGCGAGCACGCTGCGCCCCGCCATGACCGCGGCGCCCTCGAAGGCGTTCATGCGGGCGCGCAGCTCGTCCGGGAGGTAGGTCTGCACCGCCGCCTGCCGCAGCGTGGCGCTGTTGATGCCGCAGAAGCCCACCACCGCCCGGTTGGCCAGCATGAGCGGGTACGGCAGCCACAGAAGCGCCATGTCCATGAGCTCGTAGAGGTTGTAGACGCCAAAGCAGATGCCGAACTTGCGCTCGTCGGGGACGCGGAGGCGATACTGGACGACGCCGCCCAGGCTGCGCCCGAGAAACTCGGCCACCGAGAAGAGCGCGTAGAGCGCGGGAGAGAGGCCGGCCGCGGTGGAGAAGTGCGCCACGAGCAGAGGGGCGTAGCCGCTGGCCACGCCGTTGGTCACGGCCTGGTAGACGTACATGCTGGCAAGGCCGCGCTCGCCGCGGAGGTAGCGGGCCGCCTCGCGGACGTCCGCCCACCACAGCGCGAGCGACGCGCGCTCGCCGTCCATGCGCCGCTCCTCATGCACGCGGATGCGGCTCTCCATGGCCGCGGCCGCCGCCGAGAGGCAGCCCTGCGCCACGAGCACCCAGCCCACGCCCACCGTCTCGTAGAGCACGCCCGCCACCGGCATCATCACGACGTTCATGACGGGATAGAGCATCGACGAGACCGTGTAGCCGCGCTGCTCCATGCCCTGGGGGATCAGCTTGGGGTACATGGAGTTGTACGCCAGCTCGTCAAACGCCCTGAGGGAGGAAATGACCAGGGAGAAGACAAGGTAGCCCACGTACGAGAAGCTGCGGCTCATCAGATACAGCCCGGCGAGCGCGTAGAGGACGCCGTTCACGCAGTCGCCCGCCACGAGGAAGGGCTTGCGCGGCAGGCGGTCCATCCACGGCGCGGCCGCGATCGGCACCACGAAGTACGGCACGAGCTGGATGGCGATGACGAGAGCCGAGGCAAGCGTGGAGCCCGTCTCGTCGAAGACCATGAACGAGAGCGCGAAGCCGCCTGCGATGCTGCCGATCGCCCCGAGCGCGGAGGCCGCGGTCACGAGCGTGAAGTCGCGCGTCCAGAGGGTAGTTGCCGCCATGTCTCACCGTCCTTCTCGCCTGTTCTAGTTTTAGTCTGACAGAGCCATTAGCGAGAATAACCGCAATAATTTGGGAAATTATCCCATGTGTTTTGAAGGTAAGAGCGTCTTACACGAGATGTTTGAGAAAACTAGACCCTACTTGGGTAGAATGTCACTCACGGCTCGGCGGTCGAACCGCGTACCGAGGGCAGCGCCGCTCCTGCGGGAGGAGGTGATGCCGATGGATGTTTCTGAGGTCGTTGCGTTTCTGGAGAGGTGCATCAACCTCGCCTTGGCGATAGTAAGGTTCGTTCAAGAGGTACGTAGGAAGTCCCGTGAACACGAGAGCCGCCAGCGCTAGGCGCCAGCGGCTCACTACGTAAGTAACGGCACTGCCTAGGTCTGGCAACGTAGGCGGCCGTCGAGCCTATTGTACCCCTTTCGCACCGTCGTATTCCACGGCGGCAGCGGGCCGCGGCGGGAGCCTCAGGGGAAAGTCGCGCTCGAGCTCGAAGGCCGCACGGTACTGGCGATTGGCGGTGAGCCACTCGAGGACCCAGGGCAGATGGAAGGCCGCAAACCCTATGGGCAGCTCCTCCCGGCAGCGTGCGAACGCCGCCAGCAGCGCCTCCCCGTACTCCGGACGCCTGAGGTAGTCTTCGTGCTCGAGACGGTAGCGGACGAGGTCGCAGAGCTGGAGGACGAGGTCGCCGGCATCCTCCGGCACCCGGTCGAGCGCCGCGAGCGCCTCCTCGGGCAGGCCCAGCCCCTCGCAGCAGACCGCGAGCTTGTGCAGGTCAAGCGGGTCCGGCCGCTCGAGCGCCGAGAAGAACGCGTGCGCCTCGCCAAAGCGGCCGCACTCGATCTGGGCGGACGCCGCGTTGTAGCCGATCGTCCGCAGCAGGTCCTTCTCGCCCAGCGCCCTGGCAAGGCGCGCGGCGACGGCGTACTCGCGCTCCATGTTCTCGAGGTCCAGCTGGTTGCAGTAGCAGTTGCCCAGGTAGACGCGGGCGCTCACCATCACGTGCGCGCGGCCCTCCGCGGCCGCCTCGTCATAGGCGCGCCGCAGGAGCTCGATCGCCGGGGCGTAGTTCCTCTCCCCGGTCTCGTAGGCGGAGAAGCCGGCCTCCAGGTAGGTGAGCGCGCAGGGGCAGAGGCGCAGGGCGTCGTCGTGGCGACCCTCGGCCAGGCGCTGCAGGCCCAGCAGCCGCCCGTCAAGAAGGGCCTCGAGCTCCGGGCCCACGGGACGGCGCGGCGTGACCAGAAGCCCCTCGAGCAGGGCGGCCTCCGCCGCGAGCGGGCTTGCGGCGAGCTCCTGCGACCGCGCGGCGAGCTCCTCTCGAAGCCCGGGGAGCGCTGTCTCCTCAAAGGAGAGCACCGCGTCGTAGCCGCGGTCCAGCAGGTCGCGCGCTCGGGCGAGAAACGCCTCGTCGTCGTGCCAGTCGACGCCCAGACGCTCGAGGAGCGCGCCTATGATCTCCGGGCTTGGGTCGGCCTCGCCGCGCTCGATCTTGGAGAGGTACGAGACGGCGCAGATGCCGTGCGCCAGGCCCTTGAGGCTCCAGTCGCGCGCGAGGCGCTCCCGCCGGATGAGCGCCCCCGTTCTGCAAATTGGGGACTGTCCCCAATTTGCAGATGTGTCCAGGTGGGCTCGCGTCACGTCCGCCCCCTAGCAGGGCTGCCAGGTGGTGGCGAGACAGAGGCGGCGCAGTGCCACGAGCGCCACCACCGCGACCGCCTCGCAGGCTAGAAACGCGAAGTCCGCCGCCGCGGGCGCCGCTCCGGAGAGCGCGAGGAACACGACCTCCCCCACCGCGGCCACGAGCGCCAGGGCCGCTGCCGCGACGCAGCGCAGCGGCAGCGCGCCCACGGTCGCGTCGCGCACGTACACGCGCACGCGCTCCCCGGCGACGGAGAGGCGGCCCATCCCCCAGAGCACCCACACCATGGCAACGAACTGCAGCATGTAGGGCATCACCACGTAGGGGCAGCCGGAGAGGCCGGCGGGGTTGGCGAGCGAGGCGGCGAGCGTCGCCAGGGTCGCCGCGCCACAGGCCGCCCAGAGCGCGCGGAGCAGCCGACCGCGGTCCTGGCCGTCCGCCAGGCGAACGTGGTCGCCGAGGTAGGCCATCTTGCCGTCGTCACCGCGACCGAAGTCCTTGAGGCGCTCGCGCTCCTTCTTTCTCACGTTCTTCTCGCTTCCTCACATAACATGACAAAGGGACTGTCCCTTTGTCACGTTACGCGATGCCGGTGAGGTCGTAGGACTCGAGCCAGGCCGTGGCGCGCTCGCAGATGGCGCGCAGGCACCCCTCGTCGAAGGGCGAGGTCATGCCCGCGTGCGCCAGAAGGTCCGTGAAGGCGCGCGTGCCGCCCTGGCGCGTGTAGGCCATGTAGTGCTCCCACGCGCCCGCAAAGTCATCCTGCGACATCGCCCAGAACTCGAGCGCCACCGTCTGCGCGAGGCAGTAGTCGATGTAGTAGAGCGGGTTCTCGTAGATGTGGTGCTGGCGCTGCCAGCCCTCGCCCTCGGCGTAGAAGGGGATCTCGCCGTCGAGGCGCATCCACGGCATGTAGACGCCGAGCAGGCGCTTCCAGGTGGCGTGGCGCTCTGCCGGCGTCATCTCGGGGTGCTCGTAGACCTCGTGCTGGAAGTGGTCGACCATCGTGCCGTACGGGATGAAGGTGATGGCGCCGGCCAGGTGCGCG
>CALUJT010000044.1 GCA_944321005.1 uncultured Atopobiaceae bacterium
ATGGTGCTGCGGGCTGACCTCGCGCGCCTGCTGCCGCGGCTGCGCGCAGACCGGCTGGGTCGCGAGCTGCTCGTGCGCGCGGCGCGCGTGCGGGGCGTGGCGGCGCCCACGACCGTGGATGCCACGGCGGGCCTGGGGGAGGACTCGGTGCTGCTGGCCGCTGCCGGCTTTACGGTCACGCTGTACGAGAGGGACCCGGTGATCGCGGCCCTCCTGCGCGACGGTCTTGAGCGCGCGGCAAACGAGCCCCAGTTGGCAGATGCCGTCGGGCGCATGAGGCCCGTGGAGGGGGACAGCGTTGCGGGCCTGCGCAGCCTGGATTTCACGCCCGACGTGGTGTTTCTCGACCCGATGTTCCCCGCACGCACCAAGAGCGCGGCGGTGAAGAAGAAGTTCCAGCTCCTGCACCAGCTGGAGCGGCCGTGCGCGGACGAGGCGGAGCTTCTCGATGCCGCGCTCGCCGCGCATCCTCGCAAGGTCGTGATTAAGCGGCCGCCCAAGGGGGCGTGGCTCGCCGGCGTCAAGCCGAGCCACTCGCTGACGGGCAAGGCCGTTCGATACGACGTGATCGTTCCGCCGCAGGTGGGTTAGGAGGGTGTCATGGACATCGACGAGACGCGGCGGCGCATGGCGGACGGCCGGCTCTATGACCCCGGCTGCCCGGAGCTTCTTGCCGATCAGGCGCGCCGGCGCGACGTGCTGGATGCCTACAACGCGCTGCCGTTCGGCAGCTCCGACGAGCGCGATGCCCTTCTCGCCCAGCTCGTGGCCGAGGCGGGTGAGGGCTGCGTGATCGAGCCGCCGCTCCATGCCAACTGGGGCGGCGCGAACCTGCACCTGGGTAACAACGTCTATGCCAACATGGGCCTCACGCTGGTGGACGATGCCGACATCTTTATCGAGGACGACGTGATGATCGGGCCCAACGTCACCATCTGCACGGGCACGCATCCCGTCTCGCCGCGGCTGCGGGCAAAGGGCCTGCAGTACAACAAGCCCGTCCGCATCTGCGCGGGCGCGTGGCTGGGTGCGGGGTGCGTCGTGCTGCCGGGCGTGACGGTGGGGGCGGGCAGCGTGGTCACGCGCGACGTGCCGGCCGGCGTGGTTGCGGCAGGTAATCCGTGCCGCGTGCTGCGCGAGATCGGCGAGCGGGACGAGCGCGTGTACGACCGCGACAAACCGGTTGAGGGGTGCTGGTTCGACGACTAGCGAGGGCGGGTGGTCGCGCAACCTGCGCACGGCTCGGGGGTTAATGGGGCCTTGGGGGCGCGTGCCTTGTGGCGCAGCTGCCTTCAGAACCGAGTTGTGAACGGTTTTCTCCTTTCGTTATGGTTGCTGCCGGGTAGACGGTCAAAGAAACCGCAGGTAAATTTAGATACAATTTTGATATTTAGGCCTCTGCTAGTAGAAATCCATTCACAAGTCGGGTTTGAAGGCAGTTGCGGCGACACTTGGACGCCGCGAGCGACGGATGCGCGGTTGGCGCTACCCTGGGAGGGCCGCTCATCCTCAGACGCCGATTTCTCAGCTTCTCGACGGCTGCGGTGCGATACAATCCTCCAGAATGGAAACGTTTCCAATTCTGAAATAGGAAGTAAGGCACGAGAAAGGAACGCCCATGAGCACGTGGCTCGACGACGCGGTCTTCTACGAGATCTACCCGCAGAGTTTCAACGACACCAACGCCGACGGCATCGGCGATCTGCCCGGCGTCATCGAGAAGCTCGACTACGTGCGCGAGCTGGGGTGCAACGCGCTCTGGCTCAACCCGTGCTTCGTCTCGCCGTTCGGCGATGCGGGCTACGACGTGGCGGATTACTGCCAGGTGGCCCCGCGCTACGGCACCAACGAGGACCTCAAGCGGCTCTTTGCCGAGGCGCACACCCGCGACATGCACGTTCTTCTGGACCTGGTGCCCGGCCACACCTCCATCGAGCACCCCTGGTTCAAGGAGTCCTGCCGCGCCGAGCCCAACGAGTTCACCGGCCGCTACGTCTGGACCGACGACGTCTGGACGCCCGTGGGAGACGTGCCGGGTGTGAACGGCGTCCTGCGCGGCATCGCCGAGCGCAACGGCGCGGTGGCCGTGAACTTCTTCGCCTTCCAGCCGGCGCTCAACTACGGCTTCTACAACGTGACCGAGCCCTGGCAGAGCGCGATGGACTCCCAGGAGGCGCTTGCCACGCGCCAGGCCATGAAGGACGTCATGGCGTTCTGGTTGGACCGCGGCTGCGACGGCTTCCGCGTTGACATGGCCGGCTCGCTCGTGAAGAACGACCCCGACCAGGAGGGCACGATCGCCCTCTGGCGGGACATGCGCGCGTTCCTGGATGCCGCGTACCCCGACGCCGTCCTCATCTCCGAGTGGGGCGAGCCGGACAAGACCATTCGCGCGGGCTTCCACATGGATTTCCTGCTGCAGTTCGGCACGTCGCACTACCTGGACCTCTTCCGCTGCGAGCATCCCTGGTTCGCGCGCGAGGGCGCGGGCGACGCGAGCGAGTTCGTGGCCACGTACCGCCGCAACATGGAGCTCACGGACGGCAAGGGCCTCATGTGCATCCCGTCCGGCAACCACGACATGGACCGCCTGCGCAAGTACCTGGACCCGGAGGAGATGAAGCTGGCCTTTGCGTTCATCATGTCCATGCCGGGGTGCCCGTTTGTCTACGCGGGCGACGAGATCGGCATGCGCCACCTGAACGTGACCTCCGTCGAGGGCGGCTACCAGCGCACGGGCGCGCGCTCGCCGCTGCAGTGGGATGCGTCGGAGCCCAACTTCGGATTCTCCGATGCGTCGGCCGACAAGCTCTATGTGCGCCAGGACGCCGGCGACGACGTACCCACGGTGGCGGCCGAGATGGCGGACGACACCTCGCTCTGGCGCGAGGTCCAGCGGCTCATCGCGCTGCGCCGGGCCACGCCGGCCCTGGGCGTGAACGCCTCCGTGGACTTTGTCTACTGCGAGAAGGACACGTACCCGCTCGTCTACCTGCGCACGGAGCGCGGGGAGGGCGGTCAGCGCGTGCTCGTGGCGCTGAACCCGGCTGCGCGGCCGATCGAGGTGCCGTGCGACTACGAGGCGGCGCACGTGCTCTACGCGTTGGGCGAAGAAGCCCAGCTCGCGGGCGGTGTGCTGCGTGTTCCTGCCGAAAGTGCGACATTCTTTGAGCTGGCTTAGAGGCGTGCACTCATCTATGTAAATTGGGGACAGTCCCCAATTTACAGATGCACAAAGCTGAAAGAATTAGAGAAAGCTAACATGATTTTGGCTGGTAAAAGCGGGTAGGAGAGGGCTATCTACATCCAACGTGCCCGGCCGGC
Organism: uncultured Atopobiaceae bacterium; assembly: GCA_944321005.1. Taxonomy (GTDB): domain Bacteria; phylum Actinomycetota; class Coriobacteriia; order Coriobacteriales; family Atopobiaceae; genus Thermophilibacter. Next base: position 3,325 of record CALUJT010000044.1, read on the forward strand.
GCCGCCGACGGGGCAGGGAAGGGGTCGCCCCATGTGCACGGGCATCCGCTTTACCAGTACCTCCGGAGCTATGTACTTCGGCCGCAACCTTGACTGGACTCAGGGATACGGCGAGCGCGTGGTGATGACGCCGCCCGCCGCGAAGGTGCCGTCCGCCTTCGAGCGCCTGGAGGACCTCGAGCGCGGCTATGCCGTCATAGGGATGGGCATCGTCGCGAAGGGCGTGCCGCTCTACTTTGACTGTGGGAACGAGGCGGGCCTGGCCGTGGCGGGGCTCAACTTCCCGCAGAGCGCGCGCTACGCGAGCGAGCATGTGCACGGCGCCATCAATGTCGCCGCCTACGAGTTCCCGTTCTGGGTCGCCCGGAACTTCTCGTCGCTCGAAGAGGTGCGCGAGGCGCTGAAGCGCGTCGTCATCGTGGCGAAGCCGGTGAGCGAGCAGCTCCCCGTTGCCAATCTCCACTGGATCATCGGCGACGCCACGGGCAGCGTGGTCGTGGAGTGCGCGGAGGGGGGCCTTCGCGTGTGGGAAAACGACGTCGACGTTCTCACGAACGAGCCCGACTTTGGCTGGCAGCGCACCAACCTGCGCAACTACCTCACGCTGAGCGACGGCGAGCCCGCGCCCGCATCGTGGGGCCGCGCCCAGCTTCCCGTATTTGGCTCCGGCATGGGCATGCACGGGATTCCCGGGGACTACAGCGGTCCCTCTCGCTTTGTGAAGGCGGCCTTCGTCAACGCGCACTATCCCGCCCAGGAGGACGAGCGCGCCAACGTGACGCGCCTCTTCCGCACGCTGGGGTCCGTTGCGGTTCCGGACGGGTGCGCCCAGATGGCGGATGGCTCCTTCGAGCGGACGCTCTACACGAGCTGCTTCTCCGCGGCGAGCCTCACCTACTACCACGCGGCCTACGATGACCTGAAGATCCGCGCCTACCCGCTCGCCTCGTGCGACATGAACGGGTCCGCCCCGATGGTCGTGGAGCCCGCCGCGTAACCGGCCACAAGGGGCCAGGGGGCCGCCCCCCTTGGCCCGCCCTCAGACAAGCTAGGAGTACAACATGCACAGCCCTTCCGTTAGCGTGGGGCCGGTGGGAGCGTCTGCCTCGAGGGAGCGCTTCCTGGTCCTTCCCATAGTCATACTGATCCTCGCCCAGATGGGGACGACGGGCGACAACGGCGCCCTCTCGCTCGCCGCGTCCGCGCTCACCACGGACCTGGGTGCCACGACGTCGGAGATTCAGCTCGCCAACATGATCTACCCGCTCGTGGGCGGCGCGTTCATGATTGCGGGCGGTCTGCTCGGCACCATCTTTGGGTGGGCTCGGACGTTCCGGGCAGGTGCCCTCGTCTGCGCCCTGGGCGAGGCGGTCCTCGCCTTCTCGCCCAACATGGTGGTCTTCATCTGGGTCGGCCGCGTGCTCGTAGGCCTGGGCGCGAGCCTGCTCGTCCCCTCGGTGCTCGGCATGATTCCGCTTCTCTATCAGGGGCACAATCGCATGGTCGCCTTTGGCTGCATCGGCGCCGCCTCCGGGCTCTCCGCCGTCCTGCCGCTCATCCTGGGCGTGGTCATGGAGGCGGCGGGCATGCGCCCGACCTTCCTCGTGCTCGGGGCGTACTTCTTCGTGGTGGCCACGCTGTCGCTGCGCCTCCCGCACGCCGCCAACACCAGGGAGAAGCTCCCGTTCGACGGTGTGGGCGTGGCTCTGGCCGCGCTCGGGCTCTTCCTCGTGCTCGTGGGCCTCTCGAGCATCTCCAGCTGGGGCCTCGTCGAGCCCTTCGAGGGATGTCCCTTCACGGTCTTTGGCATCTCCCCGGCGCTGCCCGCCGTGGCGTGCGGCATCGTGGTGCTCGCCGTGCTCGTGCGCGTGGAGCGGGGCGTGGAGGAGAAGAACGGCATCGCCCTTCTCCCCAGCTCCTTCCTCAAGACGCCCCAGGTTCTCGCCGGCCTCACGGCCAACGCCCTCATGTTCTTCTTCATGGGCGCCCAGTCCATCCTCATGGCTCCCTACCTGCAGCTCGTTGCGGGATGGTCGCCCATTGACGTGGGCACGATCTCCATCGTGACGGGCATCCCGACCTTTGCCCTCTCGCTGGGCATCCCCAAGCTCGCGCCGCACGCCAACCCGCGCCACGTCATCCAGGCGGGATACGTGGCCATGGCGCTCGCCCTCGGCGTGATGGCGCTCTCCGTCACCCTCGACGGCGCCAATGCGGCGGGCGTCTACCTCGGCGCGCTCCTCGCCGGCGTGGGCGCCGGGACGGTCGCCTCCCATGCGAGCAACGTCGTGGCGGCCGCCCTGCCCGAGCGCGACGCCTCGCAGTCCGGCGGCATCCAGAGCACCATGCGCAACGTGGGCCAGGCAGTGGGCGTGGCGCTGCTGGGGGCCGTGCTGCTCTTTGGCATCACCAACACGGTTCGGTCTGGCGTGGCGGCAGACCTCTCCCTCTCTCCCGAGGTCCACGAGGAGGTCTCCGACATGAGCGTCAACCTCGGCAGCAACGAGGAGTTCGAGCAGCAGATCAAGGACATCCCCCTGTCCTCCGCGGAGAGGGAGAAGCTCGTCAAGCTGGACGCGCAGGCGCGCTTCGACTCGACGCGCGCGGCGTATGCGGTGGGCGGCGTCATCGTGCTCCTGGGGCTTGCCACCACGCCCCTGATCACGACGTTCGAGAAGGGCGGTCACGCCGCGGCGTGAGAGCGCGGGCGTCCGGCACACCGCCGCCGGACGCCCTGCCCATTGGGGACGTGTTATTTCGTGCAGACCGTTTGGGACAGGTTAAGTGAGCAAACCTCAAACCTGTCCCAAACGGTCTGCACGAAATAACACGTCCCCAATGGGCAGGGGCAACTGACGACAAGCCCGTCGGCTATGCGTCCGGGTCCGCGATGAAGCGCAGCGAGAGCAGGAAGAGCGCGCTTATCGCCAGGCAGGCGAGCTGCCCCATGACGTCTATGAGGAGCTTGCACGCCACCGCGCCCACGCAGAACGATGCCACGAGCCCCGCGTAGCGGGCGGAGCGGTGCAGCTCGTGCCGGTCCTTCTCGAAGAGGCCGTCATAGAGCGTCTCCCCAAGGGAGCGCAGGTTGCCGGTGCAGAAGACGCTCGCATAGGCGGACTTGGTGCCAAACTGGCGGAAGTTCTCGTAGGACACGGCCGCGCAGAAGGCGATGGCGCTGTTCACCAGGAGGTCTGGGACCCAGACGGGCAGAACGGCTATTGCCGCGAACGCAGCGGCCTCAAAGACCGCGACCCATCGCTGCATGCGGTGGGTCGCGCGTCCGTGCACGCGCACGAGGACGTGGCGCGAGAGCATGATGCCCAGGACAAACGCAAGGATGGAGACCAGGTAGTGCGCCACGCCGACCCACTGGCCCTCCGCAAGGTTCATGCACAGCAGCACGATGTTCCCGGTCTGCCCCGTGGCAAAGACGTGGTCGTGCAGCAGGTACGAGTACGCGTCCATGAAGCCGCCCGCGCAGATGACCGTGAGCCCCAGCCTCACGGGGACCTTCGCCCTTCTTGCCCTCTCGACCGCCGCCTGCTCCATGTTCGCCCCCGCTCGACTCCGTCCCGGCCGCGTGTCATGCTAGAGCAAAACGCGAGGGACGCGCGACAGTTTGCGGGAGGGAAACACAATGGGTGACGGCGACCGGGCAGGGGGCGAGAAGAACCTCGAGCTGCGGCGCGACGCCGAGGGCCTTGCGCTCGTGGGCGACGGCATGGTGCTGCGCGCGGACCTCGAGCGGCTGCTTCCTCGTCTGCGGCCGGACCGCCTGGGCCGGGAGCTTCTCGTCCGCGCCGCGCGCGTGCGTGGCGTCGAGGCGCCAAGCGCGGTTGACGCCACGGCGGGGCTGGGGGAGGACTCGCTGCTCCTGGCGGCCGCGGGCTTCACGGTCACGATGTTCGAGAAGGACCCCGTGATCGCCGCGCTCCTGCGCGACGCGCTCGAGCGCGCGGCGCGGGTTCCGGAGCTCGCCGCGCCCGTGGGTCGCATGACGCTCGTGGAGGGGGACTCCGTTGCCGGCCTGCGGGACCTGGGCTTCCAACCCGACGTCGTGTTTCTGGACCCCATGTTCCCCGGGCGGACCAAGAGCGCCGCGGTGAAGAAGAAGTTCCAGCTCCTGCACCGCCTGGAGCGGCCGTGCGACAACGAGGCGGAGCTCGTGGGGGCCGCCCTCGACGTCCGACCGCGCAAGGTCGTGATAAAGCGGCCGCCCAAGGGTCCGCTGCTCGCGGGGGTCAGGCCCAGCTACCAGGTCTCGGGCAAGGCCGTGCGCTACGACGTGCTGGTTCCGCCGCGCGAATAGTACAATCAGGTCACTGAAGCCCCCGAGCAAAGGAGTCTCGCATGGACCTCCCGAACAAGCGCCCGGACAACATGGAGCGCATCACCACTCCCGAGCTTGCGCAGGCCTTCATCGACGAGCAGGTCGAGGCCGTCCGCGCGCAGGTCGGCGACAAGAAGGTCCTGCTGGCCCTCTCCGGCGGCGTGGACTCCTCCGTTGTTGCCGCGCTGCTGATCAAGGCCATCGGCAAGCAGCTCATCTGCGTGCACGTGAACCACGGCCTCATGCGCAAGGGCGAGTCCGAGCAGGTCGTCGACGTCTTCAAGAACCAGATGGACGCCAACCTCGTCTATGTGGACGCCACCGACCGCTTCCTCGACCTGCTCGCCGGCGTGGCCGAGCCCGAGCGCAAGCGCAAGATCATCGGCGCCGAGTTCATCCGCGTCTTCGAGGAGGAGGCCCGCAAGGTCGCCGACGACGTCGACTTCCTCGCTCAAGGCACCATCTACCCGGACATCGTGGAGTCCGACGGCGTGAAGGCCCATCACAACGTGGGCGGCCTGCCCGACGACCTGCAGTTCGAGCTCGTGGAGCCCGTCCGCCTGCTCTTCAAGGACGAGGTCCGCGTGGTGGGCCGCGCCCTCGGCCTGCCCGAGGGCATGGTCGAGCGTCAGCCGTTCCCCGGCCCCGGGCTGGGCGTGCGCTGCCTCGGCGCCATCACCCGCGACCGCCTGGAGGCGCTGCGCGAGGCCGACGCCATCCTGCGCGAGGAGTTCGCGGAGGCGGGTCTCGCCGGCAAGGTGTGGCAGTACTTCGTCGTGGTCCCGGACATGCGCGCCACCGGCGTGCGCGACGGCAAGCGCGCCTACGACTGGCCGGCCATCATCCGCGCCGTCAATACCGTCGACGCCATGACCGCCACGGTCCCCGAGCTCGACTGGGCGCTTCTCAAGAAGATCACCGACCGCATCCTTGCCGAGGTGCCGGGCATCTGCCGCGTGACCTACGATCTGACCCCCAAGCCCGTCGGGACCATAGAGTGGGAATAAATAATAAAATTAAATAATAGCCCACAGTCGTCCTATCCAATCACTTGGGTAGGACGATTTTCACGATGGGAGGACGGATGGACCTCGAGGAAGTCAGGCGTCGCATGGTCGACGGGCGGCTCTACGCGTGCAACAGCCCGGAGCTCTTTGCGGAGCAGGCGCGCTGCCGCGAGCTCCTGGACGCTTACAACCGCCTGCCCTTTGGCAGCGCGGAGAAGCGCGACGAGCTCCTTGCGCAGATGGTGGCCGAGGTCGGCGAGGGCTGCATGATCGAGCCCCCGTTCCGTGCCAACTGGGGCGGCGCCAACCTGCACCTGGGGAGTCGCGTATACGCCAACATGGGGCTCACGCTCGTGGACGACGCCGCCATCTACATCGGGGACGACGTGATGATCGGGCCCAACGTGACCATCTGCACGGGGACGCATCCCGTCTCGCCGCGCCTGAGGGCGATGCAGGCGCAGTACAACAAGCCCGTGCGAATCTGCGCGGGCGCCTGGATCGGCGCCGGGTGCGTGTTGCTCCCGGGCGTGACGGTGGGCGAGGGGTCCGTCGTGGGCGCCGGGAGCGTGGTCACGCGCGACGTCCCCGCCGGGGTGGTGGCGGTCGGGAACCCGTGTCGCGTGCTGCGCGCGATTGGCGAGAGGGACGACCGCACGTACGATCACGGCAAGGCGGTCGAGGGGCTCTGGTTCGATGAGTGACGCGGATGCCCGACGAGACGTTGCGATTGCCGGGCGCCCTCTCGAGCGCGCCGAGAGGAGCCGCCATGCCGAGGAGGGCGCGCACGACCCCACGGCGACGCCGTACTTCGTGCTCGAGGACCTCCTCGGTGCGGTGGGCCTCTGCGAGGACTCGCACCTGCTGGACGTTGGCTGCGGCGCCGGCCGCGTGCTCGCGTACTTTGTGGATGCCGGGCTGCCTGGGCGCGTTACGGGAGTGGAGCTGGATGCGGAGCTCGCCGCGGAGGCGGCCGCGTGGTCCGCTCGCTACGAGCGCGTGAACGTGGTGGCGGGCAGCGCGCTCGACCTGCCGCTCGCGGGCTACACGCACGTCTACCTCTTCAACCCCTTTGACACGCCGGTGCTCGAGGCCTTCCTCGACAGGCTCGAGCGCGAGGCCGTGGGCCCCGTGACCCTGGTGCACATGTCCGATAACGGCGAGTGGCCCGCCTACCTTGGGCGCGATGGCTGGACCGTCCTTCGCGAGGGCGCGTTCGACCTGTCTGGCGCGAAGGGCGACTGTCCGCAGCACTACACCGTCCGCCGCCTGCCTAAAACGGGACGTGCCTGAAACGTGCAACTTTCTGCACGTTTCAGGCACGTCCCTTTTTAGGCAGCCCGCTCGTCGTCAAATTGGCGTTGAGGGCGCACGTTCTTCTCGGCTGTTATGCTTAGCTGCGGATATTTGCCCCGTCAACGCCGCGCAAGGGAGACCAATGCTCAAGGACAACGCCATCTGGATGGGCGTGGGCGCCGAGCCCGCGAGCAAGCCCGTAAGCCTGCTGCTCGATCAGGCCAACCGCCACGGCCTCATTGCCGGCGCGTCCGGCACGGGCAAAACCGTGACGCTCAAGGTCATGGCGGAGGGCTTCTCCAAGGCGGGCGTTCCCGTCTTCATGGCCGACGTCAAGGGTGACATCACAGGTATGTGCGCCCCCGGCGAGGACACCGAGGACATGCAGAAGCGCATCAAGAGGTTCGGCCTCGAGGGCTTCACCTATGAGGGCTGCCCCGTGCGCCTGTGGGACATGCTCGGCGGTCAGGGCATTCCCGTGCGCATCACCATCTCCGACATGGGCCCCTCGCTCCTCTCGCGCCTGCTCGAGCTCACCGAGGTCCAGGAAGGCGTGCTCGACATCGTCTTTCGCATAGCGGACGACAAGAACCTCCTGCTCATAGACCTCAAGGACCTGCGCTCGATGCTCAACTACGTGGCGGAGAACGCCAAGGAGTACGAGACCACCTATGGCAAGGTCTCCAGCCAGTCCGTCGGCGCCATCCTGCGCAAGCTCATCTCCATCGAGGACGAGGGCGGCGACGTCTTCTTTGGCGAGCCGGCGCTCGACCTCTCCGAGTGGTTTGCGTGCGCGCCCAACGGCCAGGGCTACGTGAACGTCCTCAACGCCGCCAAGCTCATCCAGAGCCCGCAGATCTACGCGATGTTCCTACTCTGGATGCTCTCCGAACTCTTTGACACGCTTCCGGAGGCCGGCGACCTCGAGAAGCCAAAGTTCGTCTTCTTCTTTGACGAGGCGCATCTGCTCTTCAACGACATGCCGGGCGAGCTTCTGGACAAGATCGTGCAGGTGGTGAAGCTCATCCGCTCCAAGGGCGTGGGCGTCTACTTCATCACCCAGAGCCCGAGCGACATCCCCGACGAGGTGCTCGCCCAGCTCTCCAACCGAGTGCAGCACGGTCTGAGCGCCTACACGCCCGCAGAGCAGAAGGCGGTGCGCGCGGCGGCCGAGTCCTTCCGCGAGAACCCCGCGTTCAAGAGCGAGGACGTCATTCTGGAGCTGGGCACCGGCGAGGCGCTGGTGAGCTTCCTCAACGAGGACGGTCAGCCCGAGGTCGTGGAGCGTGCCAAGATTCTGCCGCCGCAGTGCCTCATGGCCGCGGCGCCCGAGTCCGACCTCAAGGCCGCCCTCGACGCACAGGCGGACCTCATGGCCAGGTACGGCGATGCCGTCGACCGCGAGAGCGCCTTCGAGCAGCTGGCGGAGGAGGCAGAGAAGGACGAGGAGGCCGAGCGCCTCGCCGAGGAGCGTGCCGCCCTCGAGAAGGAGCGCGCGGAGCTCGAGAAGCTCAGGGCGAAGG
>CALUJT010000045.1 GCA_944321005.1 uncultured Atopobiaceae bacterium
CGTTAACCCGGGAAGCCGCCGGGAGCTCGTAGACGCCCGGCGCCGCCACGGCCCCGTCCACGTGCACGACGAGGGCGGTCGCCTCCCCCTCTGCCGCTCCCGCGTCCGCCGCGGCGTCCGCCTCGGGGCGGGCTTCGGCGGCGGCCGCGCCCTCCGTCGCCTCCCCGTCCGGGTCCGCGGCATCCGCGCCGCCCGCCTCTTCGGCAGCACGCTCGACGACCACGCCCCCGGACAGGGCGCCCCGCGCCGCCACCGCCGCGGCGCCCAGCGCGAGGAGCGCCACCACTGCGAGGGCCACGCCCGCCCTGCCGAGGACCCCGAACCTCCGGGCGAGCCCGCCCGACCCCCTGCGACCAACCTGCTGCGCCATGACCATCGCCTCCCCCTCACAAGCATGCGGGCGAGGGCGCGGCGCAAGGGCGCGACTGCCGGGGTTCTCGCCACGGCGCGTGCCGGAACCTTGCGCGCCGCGTACAAAAGGAGGCCGCGCCCGAGGTAGCCCGGGCGCGGCCGATCAGAAAGTTTTTTGGAACGGACGCCGGGGGCGCCGCCCGCCGGAACGACGCTACCGCTCGCCGCCCATCCAGGCGGAGAGCTCGGCATGGTGCTCGCGGAGCCTCCCCTTGGGGGCGTGATACGAGGGGCACTGCGAGAAGTCCCTCCACTCGGCGCTCTCCACGAGGTCCGCGACCATGGCCTCGTGGTCGAAGCTCTCCCAGGCCTCGAGGACCTCGCACATGCGGGCGTGGGTCTCCGGGCGCCGGGGCATGAAGAGGGTGCAGCAGTCCGGCGCGGTCTGGCAGGAGATGTCATAGGTGCCGATCTCGTGCGCGCGGGCGATGATCTCCTGCTTGTCGGAGCCGATGAGGGGCCTCAGGACGGGCATCTCCACCGCCTCGTTGACGGCGGCGATGTTCTCGAGCGTCTGCGAGGCCACCTGTCCCAGGGACTCCCCGGTGACGAGCGCCTTGGCACCCTCGAGCTGCGCGATGCGCTCGGAGACCTGGAGCATGACGCGGCGGTACATGATGATGCGCAGCCCCTGGGGCACCGCGAGCGAGATCTCGCGCTGGCGCTCGCCGAAGGGGACCACGTAGAGCCTGCCCACGATGCCGGAGGGGGCGAGCGCCTCGACCACGTCCTGGCAGAGCCACTCGCTCGTGTCCGCCGTCATGGGACGGCCCGAGAAGTGCACGGGCACGCAGATCGCGCCCCTTCGCCCCACCATCCAGGTGGCCACCGGGGAGTCGAAGCCGCTCGAGAGCAGCGTCACCACCTTGCCGGCGGTGCCCACGGGAAGGCCTCCCACCCCGGGCGCGGACGCGGCGTAGACGAAGGTGCTCCCCTGCACGACGTGCACCACGACGGTCACGTCCGGGTAGTGGACGTCTACCTTCTTCTGGGGGAACGCCTCGCAGAGCGCGGAGCCCACGATCTGGTTCATCTCGAGGCTGTGGCGCTCGTAGGTGGTCGAGGAGCGGCGCGCGTGCGCCTTGAAGGTCTCGAACTCGCCGGCCTCGCCGAGGGCGCGGACGGCGGCGGCGCAGTACTCCGCCTCGTCGAGCCCGCACTTGTAGGCGAGCGAGACGCGCGCCACGCCGGGAACCCGGCGGATGGCCGCGGCAAGCTCCTCGGTGGCGCGGCGGTCCTCAGTCTCCACGGCGATGTGGCCCGATATGCGCGAGATGCTCGCCACCCCCATCCCGCGCAGGGCGCGGTGCAGGTTGGTGACGAGCTGGTTCTCGAAGGTCGAGCGGTTCTTGCCCTTGAGCCCTATCTCATGGTAGTGGACGAGGCAGAGTCTCTCCGTCATGCGCCCGCCTAGATCTCGATGGTGTTGGCGCCCCTGATGTCCCTGTCAAAGTCCTCCTTGACAAAGCCCAGGGTGTCCTCCTCGATCTCCTGCATGGCAATGGACACCGGGTCCTTGCCGGAGGCGACGGTGGTGATGTCGTCGAAGTCCTGGATGGCGGTCACGCGCAGGTGCTGGCCGCGCACCATGTTGTTGATGTCGCACGCGCGCTTGGACGCGATGGAGCAGAGCAGGAACGGGTTGTGCTCGGTCTTGTCGAGCAGGGCGTCAATCTCGGGCTTAATGACAGACATCTTTGGTGGGACCTCCGGTAGTCTCGTACGTGTCAATGACGTGGGCCAGCTCGCTCACGGCGCGGTCGAGGTCGTCGTTGACGATCCTCACGTCGTAGCTGGGGGCGCAATCCATCTCGGCGCGCGCGTTGGCGAGGCGGCGCCTGACCGACCCCTCGTCCTCGGTGCCCCGGCCCCTGAGCCTGCGCTCGAGCTCCTCGGCGCTGGGGGGCTCGATGAACACGAGGACCGCATCGGGGTGGACCCTGCGGACGTTGAGGCCGCCCTGGACGTCGATCTCCAGGACGACCGAGCGGCCGTCCGCGAGCAGCCGCTCCGCCTCGCTCCTGAGCGTCCCGTAGCGATGGCCGTGGACCCAGGCCCACTCGAGGAACTCCCCCGCCTCGACCCTGCGGTCGAACTCCCCGTCGTCCAGGAAGTAGTAGGAGACCCCGTTCTTCTCTCCGGGACGAGGCTCTCTGGTCGTGGCAGAGACCGTCAGGCCCAGGCCGGGCACCCGCTCGCGCAGAAGCGAGACGAGCGTGCCCTTGCCCACGCCTGACGGCCCCGATACGACGAAGAGCCGTGGCTCTCTGCCCAACTTACTTGGAGAGGGCCTCGACGAGCTGCTCGCGCTGGCGGGCGCCCAGGCCCTTGACGCGACGGGTGGCGGAGATGCCCAGCTCGTCCATGATCTTGGCGGCCTTGGCCTTGCCGTAGCCGGGGAGGGACTCGATGAGGGTAGAGACCTTCATGCGGCTGGCGATGGGGTCGTCGGACTCGAGGACGTCCTCGAGGGTGACCTTGCTGCTCTTGATCTTCTCGCGCAGCTCGGCGCGCTCGTGGCGGGCCTGGGCGGCCTTCTCGAGGGCGGCCTTGCGCTGCTCGTCGGTAAGCTGAGGTAGAGCCATGTGTTCCTCCAATTCAATCCCTTGAGCCGCCTGAACCCGTCAGGGCGGCTTCGCAAGAACCTAGTTTGCCCATTTGCCTCGCGTTTTGCAATACCTCTTCACCAAAGGTGCAGCTCAGGGGCAATCCTTCACAAAAAAGTGCAAGCGAGGGACCCGACCGAAAGCCGCAGGGCGCCGGGCGGGCCCCATGGGAGACCCTAGGCCATGAGCTCCGCGCAGATGGAGTCGAAGGCGGCCACCGGGTCGTCGGCACCCGTGATGGGACGGCCGATGACCAGCTTGGAGGCGCCGGAGGCCACCGCGGCAGCCGGCGTGGCGATGCGCTTCTGGTCCCCCACCTCGGCGCCGGCGGGACGCACGCCGGGCGTGACGATGAGGGCGTCGGGTCCGAGAAGGGCGCGCATCTCGGCGGCCTCCTGCGGGGAGCACACGATGCCGTCTGCGCCCGCGCCGTAGCTGAGGCTCGCGAGGCGCGCGACCTCCTCGGCCACCGGGGACTCCACGCCGATCTCCGCAAGGGCGGCCTGGTCCATGCTCGTGAGGACGGAGATGGCCACGAGGCGCGTGCGGTCGCCCCCGCGCTCGTCGGCGGCCTCCTCGGCGCCCTTGCGGGCGGCGGCGATCATAGCGGAGGAACCGAGGCCGTGGATGGAAAGGATGTCCGCGCCGGTGAGGGAGGCCGCGCGAACGGCGCCCTGGACCTGGAAGGGGATGTCGTGGACCTTGAGGTCGAGAAAGACGCGCAGGCCGCGCTCGCGCATAGCGTCCACGATGGAGGGGCCCTCCGCGTAGAAGAGCGTCATGCCCACCTTGACCCACGTGGCCTTGCCGGCGAGAAGGTCCGCCAGCTCGAACGCGCGCTCCCTCGAGCAGTCCAGCGCGATGATGACCTTGTCGCTCGCCTCTTCGTACGTCAGCATTCGAAGGCTCCAATCAGCTCGTTGATGTCAGATGCGTCCTGCTCGGCCGCCCAGGCGGCGAGGCCGTCCACGATGTCGGCCGCGCAGGTGGGGTCGTAGAAGCTCGCGGTGCCCACCGTGACGGAGGTGGCGCCCGCGAGGATCATCTCCGCGGCGTCCCGCCACGTGGCGACGCCGCCCATGCCGTTGATGGGGATCTTGACGGCCTGGGCCGCCTCCCAGACCATGCGCACGGCTATGGCGTGGATGGCGGGGCCGGAGACGCCGCCGGTGGGCTTGGAGAGGCGGCTCCTCCTGGTGCGCACGTCGATGGACATGCCGTTGATGGTGTTGATGAGCGAGAGGGCGTCGGCGCCCTCGGCCTCGCACGCGCGGGCGATCTCCGGCACGCGCACCGGGGCCATCTTGACCAGGAGCGGGCGGCTCACGCGCGGGCGCACCGCGCGCACGACCTCGGCGGCGCTCTCGGGCGTGCCGCCCACGAGGGCGCCGCCACGGGCGATGTTGGGGCAGGAGATGTTCATCTCCACGCCGCTCGCCCACGGGCAGAGCTCCTCGATGAGCTCCACGGCGGCCACGTACTCCTCCACGGAGTGGCCCGCCGCCTGCACGATGACGCGGCAGCCGCGCCCCTCCAGGCCCGCGAGGTACTCCCCGTACTGCTCCACCATGCCGGCCACGCCCGGGTTGGCGAGGCCCACGGTGTTCATCATGCCGCTCGGCACCTCGCACATGCGCGGGGCGGGGTTGCCGGGCCAGGGCTCGGCCGAGCAGCCCTTGAGCGTGATCGCCCCGAGGCGCGAGACGTCGAAGAAGCCCTCGAAGACCGAGCCGAAGGCGAAGGTGCCGGAGGCCGTGTTCACGGGGTTCTGCATGCGCACGCCGCCCAGGTCGACGGCCATGCCCACGCTCTTTGCGCTCACGTTCTTATCGCCCACGTTCTTATCGCCCGCGCTAATCTCGCCCATTACCACGCCACCTCCTCGGCGCCGAAGACGGGACCGTCCTTGCAGCAGGACTTATAGGTGCCGTCTGCCATGGCCACGTTGCAGGTGCCGCACGCGCCGAAGCCGCAGCACATCATGCGCTCCATGGAGACGCGGCAGGCCACGCCGGCATCGCGGCAGAGGCGCGCCACGCCCGCCATCATGACCTCGGGGCCGCAGGCGTAGACGACGTCGTAGGAGCCCTGGGCGAGAAGGTCGGCGAGGGCGTCGGTGGTGAACCCGCGCCGTCCGGCGGTGCCGTCGTCCGTGGTGACGGAGACGCTCCCCGCGCCCAGCCCCTCGAGCACGTCGACGCCCCAGAGCCTGCCGGCCGTCTGGGCGCCCACGACGGCGTCGAAGGACACGCCGGCCTCGGCCAGCATGCGCGCGCAGGCCACGACGGTGGTGATGCCCACGCCGCCCGCGACCACGCAGGCGCGCCGGGAGCCCTCGACGAGCGGCCAGGGGTTGCCGCAGGGGGCCACGACGGTGGAGGCGTCCCCGGGGGACATGAGGGAGAGCCTCCGCGTGCCGTCGCCCACCACGGCATAGACGATCTCTATGGTTCCCGCCTTGGCGTCGGCGTGCGAGAAGGACAGCGGAATCCGCAGGATCTGGCTCGCGTCCCCCGGGACGGCGACGTTGAGGAACTGCCCGGCCTCCATCTGGAACGCGACGTCGGGCGCGGAGAGCACGACCCTCATGAGGCCGTCGGCCACGGACTCGTTGGTGACGACCGTGAAGTCGTGGAGGCCGGTTGCGGCGGCCGTCATCGCAGCACCCGCTTGACGGGGGTGACGACGCCGTCGGTGAGCGTGTGGCGACCGGCCACGAAGACGTGGCTCGCGCAGCCGGTAAGCGTCTGGCCGAGCCACGCGGAGTTCTTGGAGCGGCTCTGGAGCCAGTCCTCGGTCACGGTGACCCGGGCGGCGGGGTCCACGAGGGTGAGGTCGGCGGTGCTCCCGGCCTCAACGCGGACCTCGGGCAGGCGCAGGCAGCGACGCGGGTTGACGGCCATGACCTCGACGAGGCGCGACCAGCTCATCTTGCCCGGCAGGACGAGGTTGGTGAGCATGAGCGGCAGCGACGTCTCGAGGCCCACGATGCCGAAGAAGGCGATCTCCCACTCGCAGTCCTTCTCGTGGGGCGCGTGCGGGGCGTGGTCGGTCACGACGCAGTCGATCGAGCCGTCGAGGATGCCCTCGCGCAGGGCGGCGGCGTCGGAGGCGCGGCGCAGGGGCGGGTTCATCTTGAGGTTGGTGTCGTAGGCGTCCGTGATGTCGTCCTCGCAGAGGAACAGGTGGTGCGGGGTGACCTCGCAGGTGACGGGCAGGCCCTCGGCCTTGGCGGCGCGCACGAGCTCGAGGCCCTTCTCGGTGGAGATGTGCGCGATGTGCAGGGCGCAGCCGGTCATGCGGCAGAGCTCGATGTCGCGGTAGATCTCGAGCTCCTCGCCCAGCGCCGGCCAGCCGAACATGCCCAGGCGCGTGGACGCGCGGCCCTCGTTGATGACGCCGTGCGTGGTGAGGGACTCCACCTCGCAGTGGGCGGAGACGACCTTGTCGAACTGGGAGACGTACTCCATGCAGGTGCGCATCATGCCGGCGCTCTGGACGCCGTGGCCGTCGTCGGAGAAGGCAACCGCGCCCTCCATCACCATGTCGCCGATCTCCGCGAGCGTCTGGCCCTTCTCGCCCACCGTGAGGGCGCCGATGGGGCGCACGTGGCAGAGGCCGGCGTGGCGCGAGCGGTCGATCTGGTAGCGGACCTCGGCGCCGTTGTCGGTCACCGGGTCGGTGTTGGGCATGGTGGCAACGTCGGTGAAGCCGCCGTGGGTGGCCGCGCGGGCGCCGGACTCGATGGTCTCCTTGTACTCGAAGCCGGGGTCGCGGAAGTGCACGTGCATGTCCACGAGGCCGGGCACGAGGTACTTGCCGGCCGCGTCTATGACCTCGGCGCCCTCGGGCGCCTCCAGGCCCTCCCCCACCGCGGCGATCCTGTCGCCGTCGATGAGCACGTCACGGACGTCGTCGAGACCCACCTGCGGGTCGACGACGTGGGCTCCCCTAAGCAGATACGCCATTGTTCTCTCCTCCCAGAAGCAGGTACATCTCGGCCATGCGGGTGAGCACGCCCGCGTTCACCTGGTCGAGGATGCGCGAGCGCGCGCAGTCGGCCACGTCGGCGTTGATCTCCATGCCGCGGTTCATGGGGCCGGGGTGGCAGATGATGGCCTCGGGCTTCATGCGGTTCACGCGCTCCATGTCCAGGCCCCAGAGGCGGTTGTACTCGCGGCGGGACGGGATGGCCGCGCCCTCCATGCGCTCGAGCTGGACGCGGAGCATGTAGACGACGTCCATCTCGGGGATGACGGCGTCGAGGTCGGCCGTCTGCGGGACGCCGTAGTAGTCCGGGTCGTCCACCTGGAACGTGGGCGGGCCCACCAGCGTGACGTCGGCGTCCATGGTCTTGAGCGCGGGCACGAGGCTGCCGCAGACGCGGCTGTGGGAAAGGTCGCCCACGATGGCGACCTTGAGGCCGTCGAGGTGGCCGAAGTTCTCGCGGATGGTGTAGAGGTCGAGCATCGCCTGCGTGGGGTGCTGGTGCTTGCCGTCGCCGGCGTTGATGACGATGGCGTCGGTGTGCTCGGTGATCTTCTGCGGCGTGCCGGCGAGCTTGGCGCGGCAGATGAACATGTCGACGTTCATGGCGTCGATGGTCTCGATGGTGTCCGCCAGGCTCTCGCCCTTCACGACCGAGCTCGTGGCGCCGCCCATGGAGAGGCTGTCGGCGGAGAGGCGCTTCTCGGCGAGCTCGAAGGAGCTCTTGGTGCGCGTGGAGGGCTCGAGGAACAGGTTCACGATCGTGCGGCCGCGAAGCGCGGGGACCTTCTTGATGGCGCGCCTGTTGACCTCGGAGAACGAGCGGGCGGTGTCAAGGATCTGCGTGATGTCGTCGGCCGTGAGGCTCGTCGTGTCGATGAGGTGCTTTACTGACAGCATGTTAGCGGTCGCCTCCGTTCTTCTTGGCGGGCGTTGCGGCGGGCCTCGTCCAGATCTCCACCGCGTTGACCTCGTCGTAGGGGGCGATGGTCACGCGGACGTCCTCCTCGTGCGAGGAGGGGACGTTCTTGCCCACGTAGTCGGCGCGGATGGGAAGCTCGCGGTGCCCGCGGTCGATCATGACGGCGAGCTGCACCGTCTTGGGGCGCCCGAGGTCGATGAGGGCGTCGAGGGCGGCGCGGATGGTGCGCCCGGTGTAGAGGACGTCGTCCACGAGCACGATGTCGCGGTCGTCGACGCCGAAGGGGATGTCGGTCCCAAACTCGACGGGGGCGATCTTGCGGCTCACGTCGTCGCGGTAGAAGCTCACGTCGAGCGTGCCCACGGGCGGGCGGACCCCCTCGATCTTCTCGATCTCGTCGGCGAGGAGCGGGGCGATGGCGGCCCCGCGGCGCACGATGCCCACCAGGGCGATCTTGGAGGCGCCCTCGTTCCTCTCGATGATCTCATGGGCGATGCGGGTGAGCGCGCGGCTCATGCCCTGCTCGTCCATGATCTGGGCCTTGAGCACAGGCTGGTCCATGGGGCTCCCTTCTCGAAAAAAGACGTCCTGCCGGCGAGCCGGCACGGACGTCGAGAAAAGGCTATGGGAAGCGCCCCCGTGAGGACCTGACCTTGCTGGCGTCTCGCACCGGCTTAAAAATCAATCCCAGTCTACACCATTGCGGGCGACGGGAGGGCCGGCGCGTCGCGGCCGTCACGCGCGCGGGTTGGTCACGCGGTCGCACCCGTCCGGCGCCTCGGGCTGGTAGTTCACCGCCATGGCGGCGGCCTCGGCGCGGGTGAGCGGGGCCGCGGCGTTGACCGTGCCGCCGTTGCCCATCACCTTGTTGGCCACGGCCCAGGCGACGTCGGTGAGGGCGAACTCGGAGATGGTGCCCACGTCCGTGATCTTGGAGAGGGCGTCGAGCGCGGGTGGGGCGTAGGTCCCCCGCGCGCGGGCGACGCGGGAGAGCATGACCGCGAACTCCTCGCGCGTGGTGGGGTCCTCCGGGCGGAAGCGGGTCCCAGGGCCGCCGGCGCCCACGATGCCGTGGCGCTGGGCCCAGGCGAGCGCGGGGGCGAAGCCCTCCTCCCCCGTGACGTCCTCGAAGCCCGCCGGCGCGACGTCCTCGGCGCCCCCGTCCCCCTCGAGGAAGCCGCCGCACATGCTGTGGAGCAGGCCCACGGCCTCGCCCCTCAGGAGCGGCGCGTGCGGGCGGGAGAGGTTCTCCTCGTTGTCGGCGAGGTAGTAGAGGTTGTAGGCGCGCTCGACCGGCACGGAGTACCAGGCGGCGGACTCCACGTCGTCGTAGTGGCCGCAGCGCTTGACCGTGAAGCTGTAGGAGGTGTCCACGAGACGGTAGCGCTGGCGCGCCTCCTCGGTGAGGTCAACCTCGATCGTGTAGGTGCCCTCGTCCACGGCCTCGCGGACCACGCGGCCGTCCTCGTCCTTGAGGTAGACGACCGAGTAGGCGGAGGGGTCGAGCGGGGCGTAGAAGACCGCGCTGCCGCTGCGGACCTGGTAGCGGGCCCCCGGCACGGTGACGGGGCCGCCGGTGTAGGCGACGTAGAAGCGGTTCTCCCGCCCGTCGGCGCCCCTCTCGGGGATGAGGCCGTCGGCACCCGCGGGGAGGAGCGTGTAGGGGGTGCTCGCCACGAGCCGGTCGATGACGACCTTCTCCCCCGCCGCCGCGGACGGGGCGGGGTCGAACTGGGCGGCGTATGCCGCGACGACCTCCTTGGCGGGACCGTCCATGCGCTCCTCGCCCTTCTCGATCCAGATGGCGCGGTCGCAGATGCGGGCGACCTGGGCCATGGAGTGGGAGACGAAGAGGACCGTCACGTCGCCGGACTCGATGAAGCTTCTGATGCGGGCCTCGCACTTCTGCTGGAAGAAGACGTCGCCCACGGAGAGGGTCTCGTCCACGATGAGGACGTCGGGCTCGGTGACCGTGGCGATGGCGAAGGCGATGCGCGCGACCATGCCCGAGGAGTAGTTCTTGAGGGGCATGTCCATGAAGTCCTCGAGCTCGGCGAAGTCGATGATGTCCTGGAGGTGCTCGTCGATGAAATCGCGCGAGTAGCCGAGGAGGGCGCCGTTGAGGTAGATGTTCTCGCGGGCCGTGAGCTCGGGGTCGAAGCCGGCGCCGAGCTCGATGAGCGGCGCGATGTTGCCGCGCACGACGATGGAGCCCTCTGAGGGCTCGAGAACTCCGGCGATGCACTTGAGCATCGTGGACTTGCCGGAGCCGTTGGTGCCCACGAGGCCCACGACCTCGCCGCGGCGCACCTTGAAGCTCACGTGGTTGAGGGCGCGGAACTCCTTGAAGAACAGCTCGTGCCTCATGATCTTGATGAAGTACTCCTTGAGGTTGTTGAGCTGCTCGCTGGCTATGTTGAAGATCATCGAGACGTCGTCGACCTCGATGGCGTACTCAGCGTCGCCGCTGTCGCGGGAGTCGCGGGCCCGGGGGCCGCGGGCGGTGGAGTCAGACATGGGAACCGTCCTAGATGAAGAGGATGAACTTGTGCTCGGTCCTGCGGAAGACCCAGACGCCCACGACGAACGCGAGCACGGCCCAGAAGACCGCGAGCAGAATGACCGTGAGGCCGGGGCTCGCCTGGTAGACGATCGCGCAGCGCATCATGTCGATGTAGTTGTACATGGGATTGGCCTTCACCACCCAGATGACGATCTGGGGGGCGCCGGCGTTGGTGAGAAGCGAGAGGTCCCAGAAGACGGGCGTGAGGTAGTTCCAGGCGGTGATGGCGACGCTCCAGAGGTGGATCATGTCGCGGAAGAAGACGGCGGCCGCGCCGATGAGCAGGCTGATGCCGATGCAGAAGACCATGAGCAGAAGGAGCGCGGGGATCATCCAGACCAGGTGCCAGGTGGGCATCACGCGGAAGAAGAGCATGACCACGACGACTGCGATGAGCGAGAATCCGAAGTTCATCATCGCCGAGAAGACCTTCTGGACCGGGAACACCCAGCGGTCGACCTTCACCTTCTTGAGGAGCGGGGCCGCCGAGATGATGGAGTTGAGGCCGCCCGTGGTGGCCTCGGTCATGAGCGAGAAGGTGATGTTGCCCACGATGAGGTAGAGCGGGTAGTTCTCGACGTTGGAGCCGCGGAGGAAGTAGGAGAAGACGAAGCTCATGATGATCATCATGAGCAGAGGGTTGAGGACGCTCCAGATGACGCCGAGGACGGAGCGCCGGTAGCGGAGCTTGAAGTCCTTGGTGACGAGCTGCTGGAGGATGAAGCGGTCCTTGTTCTTCTTTCCGCCCGCGTGCGCCCTCAGGCCATGGGTCTCGGAGTCGTGGGTCAAGGTACCTCCCGACGCTGCGGTTTGCATATCACGTAGGGAATCCTAGCACAGGGAAATGCGGGCCATAAAAATCGCGACTCGCAGCATGAAAAAAGCCGCCCGGGAGGCGGCTCGGAATGTCTGGCTCCCCGGGTAGGATTCGAACCTACGACACGCTGATTAACAGTCAGCTGCGCTACCACTGCGCCACCGGGGAAT